>JAAXVZ010000304.1 GCA_013335235.1 Nanobdellota archaeon
AAAGTTAAGAGTACTGCATGCGATCCTTGTTGATAACCACATATGGTCCCTGCGCCTTACGATGCAATTTAAAGAATAATAATCTTTATTAATTCTTAGCCTTGCTGCTCTGTCATGCATTTTTCGATAACAGAAAGAGAGCATCTCCTAAAGGCCTGGGTTGCGATAAGCTTTGCTTTTGCAGTCCTAATTGGCGACTTCTTCTCTCTTTCCTTTGTCTTCTTTTTTGCTGTCGCACTTGGGACAGTGGGGCTTGGATTCATGCTCCATGAGGTTGCGCATAAATATATCGCAACGAGATTTGGGTGCGCTGCAGAATTCAGGGCAGATAACAAGATGCTTGCAATTGCAGTCATGTCCTCTTTTTTCGGATTCATATTTGCAGCACCTGGTGCCGTAATCATACTCGGCCATGTGACAGTTAAAAAAAGCGGGATAATCTCCCTCGCAGGGCCTTCTGCGAATATTGTATTATCTTTGATATTTCTTATTATCTCTTTCCTGGATTTAGGGACAATGCGAACGATCGCTTTATATGGTGCAGAGATAAACGCCTTTCTGGCTATGTTCAATATGATACCTATCCTGAATTATGATGGCGCAAAGATTCTTGCATGGAATAAGATAGTATATTTTGGCGTGGCAGCATTGTCTGTCGGCCTGGTGTTCGGAATAAAAATCCTGCCATTAGGCTAGGAGAAACTAGAAGGATATCCTATCCCCCAATTTCACAAGCCTTGATGCACCTTCCTCAGCTTCTATGACATATGCCGCAGCTGTCTTAGGAAAGTAGAAGGTGAATGGTCTGAAACTTTGCTTTATCTCTATGACCTCTCTGTTTTTACCCAGGAATATGAGGTCGATGCTATAAAACACAAAGAACATATGCAGGTCTATCTTCCTAGGAGGGTTGAATGCGAAGATAAGGCATGAGTCGCTCTTTTTTTTTGAGAACATCAAACCAATTGCCTTTCCTAGTGTGCTTCTGATTACCTTAGTGTCTGAACATATACGGCTTCCGGTAGTCTCGTTAGTCAGCATGTTGTATAGTTGAGCTTGACAATCTCATAGTCATCAAGATGATCTCCGTCTACTCTTGCCCAGTCAGGAAGGCCCGTTATATTGCAATAGAGGGATGTTGACAAATTTGAGAAATAGAGGTAATCTACTATAGAATTCCCTGTGTCTTCTATACCCTGCGCAAGGAGGAAATTGACGTCGACAAGGCTTTCGATACCAAAAGGCGAAGGAGATAGATTGCCTGCAAAGCGCATGAGGTAGCTTGGAGCATCTGCCGATTCTATATAATAGGAATTTGTCATGTGGGACAGCAGGACAGATGAGTCTTCAGTCGTGTCATTTACAAAATCAGTGCTTGGTGTTATGTTTATCAGGTTAGTCACTCTTCCATCGCTATTGACTGTATAAAGTGGATCCTCCAAACCCTGGATAGAGATGTTCCTGATATACTCTTTCTGAAAATTCCAGCTTGCAAGGCCTTTAGTATCTGAGATGTTAATTGTAGCATTGAATACCAGAGCCACTTCCCAGGGAGAAATTTGCACTACATGAACATGGTCAACTTCAACGCCGACCAATATATTGAGTTCTGTAGCCTTCTCATTTATTCTTCCAAGCCAACTCTTTATGTCTGCGCCCACCCCTTCCTGAGTCATGAGATCCATTTCTGTGCCATTGGCTGTCCCGTTCACCAATATCTCCTGATAGATTATGTCAAAGTCAGAGACGAACCCTTCACTGTCACTTAGGTATGAATTCATGCTGATAAGCGACCTATAACCTCCTATAAATAGCTCTCTTAAGAGGTCCTCTTCAAAATCACCGACAAACTTTGACATTGTGTCTACCCTTGATGCAATGGAATTGCTTTTTTCC
>JAAXVZ010000082.1:0-667 GCA_013335235.1 Nanobdellota archaeon
TTTGTTTTTTCCTGTTTTCCGTAGTCTAGCCAAGAGTGTTTATAGCTGGAAGAATATATTCAGATAAGATGCTTATATTTTTATATAATTGATTTTGACACAAGTTCATGATACTTGCACTGACTGAAGGAGATATCACGCGGCTTGTGGAAGATATCCCTTGTTTAGGGCATAATCTCTGTCTTTCAGGTGATTTGAAAGGGGCATCGCCTGTATTAAGTGTGGGCATGGGTAAGTTTAGCGAAACCGCTTTCAATTTTTCATACTATGTCATGGGGCGGTTTGAAAACTACGATAAGAGATTGCAGCTACTAGGTCTGATGCAAGAGGACCTGCTTGACAAGAGGGTGCTTGATTCCGGGGCAGGGATGAGCTTATTTATGCTCAAGCTTGCAAGATACAGGAAAGATTTTGGGTATGGGCCTCTAGATATAATAGACGTATATTATCCAGAGACCATGGTCTCTTTGCTAGAATACGCTGAAGGCTCTGTTCCAGGTGCACGAGTCGCCTTATCCTCCTCAGACATACTTCCTATCCGTGATGCGGTCTCTGTTGCAAGACAATTTGCAGATAGTGCGCTTTTTAGATTTCATACATGCTTTCTTCCGAGTTCTTCTCCTGCATTCACGAAAGAATTTGATTATATCTTTGATATAGTTGGGCC
>JAAXVZ010000082.1:677-6113 GCA_013335235.1 Nanobdellota archaeon
ATGCAAGAGATAAAGAAGATAAAATGAGGATTGAGTCTCTTTATCAGAGCTGGCTAAAACCAGGCGGCAGCTGCATAATCTCTTGACTCTGCCTGGATTATATACTATTTCTGTTTCTGTATATATATGGCAACGTTATAGGTGCAATTGGCTTTAACGTCTTAATGTTTCCTCTGGATATGCTGGATTAGTCTGACTTTAAATACAATAGAAAAAGACAATCGTAAGTTATTTATGTAACAAAAATATCTTATTTTGTATGAATGATTACAATGCTATTTCTTTGTGGAAGGATGTGACACCTGAACTGTGGAATGATTGGCACTGGCAGATAAGGAACAGGCTCTCAAGTGTTGAGCAGCTGAGTCAGGTCATCAATCTGGAAGAGACAGAGAAGCACATAATCCGTGATTCGTTGAATACGCTGAGAATGGCAGTGACGCCTTACTATGCGTCTCTTATGGACCAGAATGATCCTGAAGATCCAATCAGGATAAGGTCAGTTCCCACGATGATGGAGACTATGATCATGCCAGAGGACATGGTCGATCCCTTGCATGAAGATATAGATTCCCCTGCGCCAGGACTTACTCATAGGTACCCAGACCGTGTGCTTCTATTGGTTACAGACCAGTGCGGTGACTATTGCAGGCATTGCACTCGCAGGCGCACAGTAGGAGAGACAGACAGGGCAAGGACAAAAGAGGAGATAGACCTTGGCATAGACTATATACGCAAGACAAAAGGCGTGCGTGACGTTGTCATAAGCGGAGGAGATCCTCTTACTCTCGAGACAGGCCGCCTTGAGTATATCATCTCAGCGCTTCATTCGATAGATCATGTGGAGATGGTGAGACTAGGTACAGCTGCGCCAGTCACTTTCCCTCAGAGGATAACTGAAGAATTTGTAGAGATGCTGAGCAAGTATTCCCCAATATTCCTCAACACCCATTTCATCCATCCGAAAGAAATCACAGAAGAGGCGAAGGCAGCTTTGAAGCTGCTTGCAAATGCAGGGATAGTCCTAGGCAACCAGACACCTCTCCTAAGAGGTATAAATGACTGCCCGTATATCATGAAAGAGCTGGTGCAGCAGCTTACCTATAACAGGGTCAGGCCATATTATATCTACCAATGCGACCTTTCCCAAGGCATATCGCATTTCAGGACATCTGTGCAGGAGGGAATAGATATCAGCGAATTTTTGCAGGGGCATACCTCTGGCCTTGCTATCCCCCAATTCATGATCGACGCACCTGGGGGTGGCGGCAAGATACCTGTCCCGAGAAACCTTGTAGGCAGGGACGGACGAATAGTTTATGTCAGGAATTTCGAAGGAGACACATTCCAATATGTCGAGCCTGAGAATCTCATGGCGCCAGCTTGCCCTCAGGCATGCCAGATATGCTATCAACGCGTTGAGAGGGGGCAGGACATGCCACCTGTAGGATTGCAGAAAAATTTCCACAGGGGGGTATGGCAAACCATAAATGCTAGGCCTAATCCATGATTATGCTTGCGAATATTTTTATCTTGAATCAAATTGATCTTTGACTGTGACTCCTAATCGGAAATACGATCTGATTGTATTCATTATCCTGTTCTCTTTAGTGTTTTCCATGAAGCTTGATGCAGCCAGCTTGCCCTATTCATGGGATGCTCTTGGGCCAGACATCCCAAGCGTATACATTAATATGGCAAGAAATGGCTTTAATCTCCTCTCAGGAGATGTCATTTTCTTGCATCCTCCTTTGCCTTATCTTCTGGGAGCTGCCTCTTATCTTATTTTTGGGGAGCAACCTATATCTATAGGGATACTCATGCTGATCGCAAGCTCAGTGACATTGTTTTTCACCTATAAGATAGGTGAGTTGGTATACAGCAAGCAGGCAGGAGCTCTTGCGGCACTCTCTCTATTCCTGATGCCTCTATTCTTTTCACATTCTGCATTGTCTCTGGCTTTCAACCTTGTCGTGCCGCTTCATGTGATGGCAGTATATTTCACTCTTAAGCATGACCTTTGGAAGTTTACCGCAGCTGCTTCTGCAATTGCGCTAAGCCGGGAGATGGATATGATAACTGTCCTTGTGCTGGCGATATTCTGGCTAAGGCAGAAAAATAAGAGGCACCTTGCTCTTGCAATCCCTTTTGCTGTCTCCTTTTCCTGGATGGTTTATGTGAAATTGGTATATGGCAGCATGATCCACCCTTCTTTTTTTAGGCTTTTCGCACCGATTTCAATTGCACTCCTGGATAATTTTGTGGCTAGATCAACAGAGTTTTTTGTCAACCAGGGAAGATTTGCAGTGATAGGTGTGATCCTTGTATCACAATACTTCCAAGCGAAAAAACCAGCTATTGAGAGTCAGTTTGAATACATCTCTCTGGTGCTGATACTCTCAGCGTTAGCAATATTCTCTTTTATCGGCAGTTTCCTTCCAAGGTATCTCCTTCCGTTCTATCCTTTAATATTCCTCCTGGCTTTTGGTGGTGTATCTAAATACAAATCTTCGTTTTATCCTGGTGCACTCTTCATCTTCCTGTCGATAATTTTCATCAGCGGATGGCATGGGACAAGGGACCTACCTGCAGGCTGGCTCCTCGAGACAAATATGGAATATGCAGATATGGTTAAGACACATCAAGAGGCAGCAGCATATATCCAGGACAACTTTCCGAACGCATTGGTCGCGACTTGCTGGCCTATGACAACTGAACTCAGCGATAATATGTTCGGATATGTGGATCAAAAAGTTCAGGTGACAGATAACCTTCAGGATCCAAACGTAGATATAATATATTACTCTCGGCAATCGAATTGCTATGACCATAAGATATCTCCCTCGCAGTTCAGGCTTCTGAAAGAATTCTCATCTAAAGGCAAGCTCACGCGAGTCTACCAGAGGATTTAGCATTTAAATACAATTAACTAGCCGGGAAGCAATCCTTGATAAACTTTATAAGATAGCTTAATCTAATATCCGAAATGCCAGAGACTGTCCTTGTTCTATGTGCCCATAATGATGACAATATAATAGGTGCCGGCGGGACCATTGCCAAATACGCCAAAGAGGGAAAGGAAGTCTATACCGTTGTATTCTCTTACGGCGAGACGTCCCTGCCCCATCTCCAGGAAAAAATATCTATAAAGACGAGAGTTGCAGAATCCAAGAGGGCTGCCAGGATGCTTGGAGAGAAGCATATCTATTATATAGGCCTAAAAGAAGGGAATTTCGCAAAGGAGATAAACGAGAGGAATATCATCTCAAGAATATCTGATATAATTCGCAAGCTCAAGCCTACGAAGATATTTACACATTCTATAGACGACCCTCATCCAGACCATCAGGCGGTTTTCAGATTTGTCATGCAGCTCGCGAACCATATAGATTTCCATGGGCACATATATTCGTTCAACGTCTGGAATTTCTTCTTGAATTTCAGGAAGAGGAACAGCCCAAGGCTTGTAGTCGATATCTCGGATACGTTCCAGATAAAGGTCGATGCATTCAAGCTCCACCGCAGCCAGAAACCGGCGATATTCTCCCTTATGTGGAGCGTCTATCTCCAAGCAATAATGTCTGGGTTCAGGTACAATACTAAGTATGCGGAGGTTTTTTTCCAGGTAAAATGACATTCCAGGACACAGCAAATAGGGGGTATCATAACAAATGAGGAAGATGCTCATTGCGACAGATGGATTCCTTCCACGGTGGGATGGGATTGCCAGTTTCCTGAATCAGGTCATCCCAAGGTTGGAGGATGAGTTTGAGCTCTCTATAATCGCACCTAATCTTGGGGAGATGACTACGAAATATAAGGCTGAAATCACGCGGTTCAATACAGCAAGGATACGGCTTGCCGACAATTACTATGCCAGCCTTCCTAATCCTTTTGTCATGGCAAAAAAAATAGCGTCTACGGATATTGTGTGGGTGCAATGCTTGGGTCCGATAGGCGTATTTGGTATAATCTTGTCAAAGCTCAAGAGGAAGAAAGTCGTCCTGTATCTTCACATGATAGAATGGGAGGTGTTCCCCCAGAGCCAGGGGATAGACCTTCTAAAAGTACCGCTGAACACCCTGACAAAAGCGCTGAGCATAATGCTGTATAGGATGTGTGATCTTATAATTGTGCCGTCTTCGGAGCATGTTGAGCTCATGAATATGGCTCACGTGAGATGCGACAAGCGTATTGTCCATCTTGGTGTAGATGCTGAAAAATACAAACCAAGCCACAGCAAGGAGGCATCAAAGAGGAACCTCGGGATTAACCCGGGCAGCTTTGTGATAGGATACGCAGGAAGAGTGAGCCTGGAAAAAGATCTGAAGACATTGTATCGCGCGTACTTGCGTGTATGCAAGAAACATAAGGATACAGTGCTCCTCATTGCAGGCGGAGGGAGGCCAGAGCTTGAGAAGATGTTCGCAAACAAGCCGAATATCATATTAACAGGCCTGAAAGACAATCTTGCGCCATTCTACCAGGCAATGGATGCATATGTCCTTCCAAGCCTGACAGAGACTACCTCGCTAACTACAATGGAAGCTATGGCAACAGGAGTCGCAGTTGTTGCGACTCCTGTAGGATTTGTCAAGGAATACATCAATGAGGGGACAAATGGCCTATTATTCCCTAAGAAGAACAGCTTTGCATTATACCAGCAGCTTGAGTTCCTGATAGAGAATCCGGAGGCCAGGGTCAAGCTGGGGGAGAACGCAAGGAAGACAATACTTGAAAACTATACATGGGACAAGACAGCAGACAAGCTAAGATATATATTCAGTAGCGTTCTAGGAGAGTCGCTACCTCACCCATAAGCTGTGCTATCCTTCTAAGATCCCTCTCAAGCTGGATATTGGCTATCTCTTCAGCCTTCTCCTCCTGGAGTATCTCCTTTATCTCATGTGAGAATTCATCTAAAAAATGCAAGTACGTCTCTAATTCTTTCTTTGAGAGCTCTTTTCCGCTCCTGAGCCTCTCTTCAATTGAATTGAGGTTCTTTTTCTCATGGTCTTTGAGCTTGTATGCCCTATGGCCGACTTCTTTTAGCACTTCTTCTTCCGGGTAGTGGCCATGATCATCTGCATGCTTCAAGCCATGATGCGGCTGTTGTCCTGGATATCCTCCTGCCATAGTGCATCATCAAGAATTATTGAATATTTAAATCTGCCTATTGATTTGGCTCTGTAGAAAGCAAAGCGTCTGTGCCAAAAGTGGTATAAAATAGCGCAGTCATTTTTGAAATTCTCACTATCGTTCGAAAAGTTCTAATAAATTCAAACACAAGGCCAGGCGGAAGTGACTTTGCAGCCATATGCAAGTGGCGGCGCAAAAGCCACTGGAGCAGATATACTGGTTACTGCCTGCCCCAAATGTCAAATCCATCTCAAATGCGCTCAAAAGAATGCTGAAAATAATGACGTATGCCAGATT
>JAAXVZ010000305.1 GCA_013335235.1 Nanobdellota archaeon
TTGTCTAATTTTATTGAGTATAATATTATATCTTATTAAATATAATGTGGATAGTTGTTCTCGTGCTAAAAATAGCAAACCTTATATAGTAATATTATATTATTTTTGATATTATTAATGCGTGGGGTATGTGCTTGAAAAAAAGTCGGATCAAACACACGGGTGGCAGGCATAACTGGAACACCATGGCCTTATCATGGTGACAGGAAGGCTTGAGCTTGAGATCATCGACCTTTTTGAGAGAGACATCTCTCAAGTTTTCTCTATAAATGAAATCGCTAAAACCCTTGGGAAATCATATCCAAGCGTGAATTTGAAGGTTTCAAGCCTTATAGATGAAGAAGTGATAACAAAGAACCAGGTTGGCAGAAGCTATCTTTGCCACGTCAATCTCAAGAATCAGAAAACGATTGCCTTGCTTTCGCTTATCCAGAGCAGCAAGCTGCATGAGTCAAAGCTCAAAACTCTGGAGCCTGAGGTCCAGAAGCTATTGGAAGTCTTTGATATATACACTGTTTTTCACTGCAAGGAGAGATTATATTTTGTCCTTGGCCACATATATGACCAGGAAGCAATAAAAAAATACTCAAGGAGAATCGCAAAAGAGAAAACCGTATTCTATACAAAGGAAGAATTCTGCAGAGCTGTGCTTGCAGAGCAGGCAATCCTGACAGAAAAGACCATCCTATATTCCGCTTCAAAATATTATGAGTTCGTTGACCGCATCGTTTCAGAGATAAGGCGCAGGAGGCTGAGATTATGAGGCCTCAGAGACATATGCTCCTAATGCTGTCTGCGCTGCTTGTCCTCTTTTTGGCAGCCGGACAGGCAACACCCATTAGTATTGCAAAGGAAAGCTTCTTTCCAGGGGAGACTGTGATAATTGAGATTGCCGGAGACACGAACGGGCTCTCAGGAGATATAATGTCTAGCGCAGGGATCTACAAGTACCCGTCAGTCAGTCCGGTCCTTAGGTTCCAGCCGCAGCAGCAAGGGACCTACAGGTTCAACCTATATAAGGATAAGACCATAGTCGGTTCTAAGGGGTTTAATGTAAAGGCACCAATCCTTCCACATTTCACCCTGAGCGCTAGCTCGCTCCAGACAGGGACAAAACTTAGGATATTTGTCTTCAATTTCACGCCTTCGACTATCCTCACTGTCACTGCAGAGGATCAATCCATCACTTATCCCTCTGTTTCGAACGAGCTATTTTTCTATCCGAAGAAACCGGGGACATATACTGCTTCCATTTCATCGGATGGAAAACTTATCCAGTCAGAGATTTTTATAGTCGATGAGGACATAGCTGACGGGACAATGCTTAACATTGCTGAAAACCAGACTGTGCCAGCTGAAGCAGTAGAAGTTGGATCTGGAAATGGCACCCAGGAAAATGAGCCGCCAATCGAGGCTCCAGCCACGACAAAGAAGTTTTCTTTTGATGTGGTCAATAGCAAAGGTTATCTTTTGGACACAGAGATTACCTTGCATCCAAAGGACAAGAGAAACGTTGATATCAATACTCTTTCATATGTCCAATTGCCTCCAGGAAGATATGATATCTCTATGAAACCCAACGTAGCAGGCATCGAGATGATCAACCTTACCTCTGTAGAGCTAGTCGAGAATTTCTCGCTTGGCTTAGAAGAAGTGAGCAAGGAAAGAACTAATCTGGACGCAAAGAAAGTGTATGCAATCAATCCGGCAGCTATAAATTTCAGCTCAGGAGAGCTCACAGTCACAGCTAAGGGCAGCAGGCTTCTCAAGTGCAAGGATTGGGATTTTTCAGCGCAGGAATGCAAAGGTGAGTGGGCATTTATTATGCAGATATATCCAGGAGAAAACTATTCCTTGGCTATCGATGCAGTTGACCCTGCCTATGCTGAAG
>JAAXVZ010000083.1 GCA_013335235.1 Nanobdellota archaeon
TTTATGAGCTGTCAAGAGCGGCCATAAGCTTAGACGATGATAAGAAAACAAATTGATTTTTTTTCTTTTTTTCACTTGAGGTAAATTTCGACACGCTCTTTTCCGGCACCTATATTTTTCCTTTTTAGTTCAATGGTTCTGATTTCACCTGTATTCTTCACATGAGTTCCGCCGCAAGGCATCTTCCATTCCCCGCAACACCACCATCTTAGGTCTGGCTTTGCAGGGTCTGGTGCCATTATAATATGTTGGTTCTCAGAAAGAAAAGAGTTCAGTTTTGCCTCAATCTCAGGCAGCACATCTGTTACTGGAGTATCATAGAGGAAATCGACTCTTGCCTTGTCTTGCCCGATGTTTGATCCGATTATCTTGAACTTCCCAAGTTTTTCTAGCATGAAATAATAGGCGATATGCGCAGCAGAGTGGAGCCTCATCAGTTTTTTCCTTTTTTCAATGTCAATATGCACCGAGACATCATCTCCTATCTTCAGGATAGGTTCAATCTCTAATTCATACTCAATATCGATTATGCTCTCCTTGTCTCCAAGCTTCACTGCATTCACGACCTTTATTCCAGCAATCGTCCCTTCATCTGATTCCTGGCCGCCGGAGCATGCGAAGAAGACTGTCCTGTCGATCTTGATCTTCTTCCCTTCGATGCTTGTGATTTTTGCAGTGCAGGTGTCTTGATAGGGGTTCTCCCAGAATATTTTTTGTGTCATGATTATCACCTGGAAGAGGGTGTGGCCAGCAAATATAAAGGATTATTGCCGTCATATGACGGCTATATCTGCTGCAGCAGGATCTGCATGAGCTTTGACTCAGCTTTTCTAAGATGCTCCTGATAGGTCGTCCTTGGGACCTTAGAAATCATGGCCAATCTCTCTACATCAATCTTCCTTGGAAAGGTATAGTATCCATGCTCAAGTGCCAGCTCAAGGGCTTTTCTTTGCTTCTCAGTCAGCTTCGGAACAGCAGACTGGATGAAAACAGACGGGTTCTCTTCTTTTAGCCTCAGCATCTTGACTTCTGCTATTGTCTTTATCTTCTTGTAGAACTCTGTAAGCGGCTTCTTTTCCCAGCTTCCAAGCTCCCAGTATTCATATCCTTGCTTGAAAAAGACAGGCTTCAGGAAAAACATGGCTGGGTCCATATATGGTGCGATATGATCGTCGCCTTCCACAAGGACAAATACCTGGTTCCCTGTAGCCTTGAACCTTTTGATGCGAGAGTCTTCTGAAAGGCTTTTTACGAACTTCTCCTTGTCTTTTTCTTTTCCATTAAGGAGCACCATCCCATTATGGTATTGCTTTCCATTTTTCTTGTAAGAATTCAGTGGGATGCCTGTTGCAGTCAGGTTATATTTTAGTGTCTTGGCTAGGATCCAGTCATCATGCCTTATCTGAAGCTTTACTGCCCACATAAGAGATATATTAGGGATAGGGTTTAATAAGCTTGCTGCAAAAAACCGATCAATATTCTGTATCTAATTCAGTCTGGTAATCCAGGCTGTCATCATCATCGACAACCACAGCGCTTGACTTGTTTTTCTTGTATTTGACTGTCTGCGTATTCTTCTCCTTGACTAGGCCCATGGCAAGGTCATCATACTGCATGTTAGTTATCTTCCTCAGGTCGTCAAAACACTTTATGTCATAGGCACGGAGAGCTTTCCTCATGACAGTGTCCTCGCTCTCTCCTACTTCCTTGAAGACCGTGTGGCGGGCGACGCATCTATGGCAGACATTATCCTTGCCGATAAAATATAAGAAAGTCAGATCCTTTTTGCATACGTCGCATCTCATCGAGTTCTGAAATAAATCAGTAGTTAATATACTTAGCGCATATGGGCGGCCATAACGACGTTGCTATCCAAAGGTATATAAATCACGTGATATAAATCTATTATGTGGGGACAATACTGAGTTCTCGGGTGAGAGAAGATGGCAAGGTCATCTTTGAGATTGTGGTCAGCTATGATGAAGCACTGCAGCTAAAAGGTCACATGGAGAATGTGTATATCTTCTCAGAGCAGAACTCAAAAATCAAGACTGGCATCAGCCAACGCGGCAAAAATGACGCCACCAAGTATTTTTTAATCCCAAAAGATTACAGGAATGACCTGCTATTCAGCAAGGATGTGCTATGCCAGTGCATTGACACAAAGACCAAGTCTGCGTTCATATATTTAGTAAACAAAAATGGCTACAAACCCAAAGAGAATACCAACAGGAATTGATGGATTCGACAAGCTGATCCAAGGAGGATTCAATGAGAAAAGCGTATCATTGATATCCGGTGCACCTGGTACAGGCAAGACAATATTCTCCCTTGCATTTGCATACTTCGGTGCAATGAAGTATGACCAGAAATGCGTCTATGTCACATTTGAGCAGCCTATCGCTGACTTGGAAGAGCAGGCTATACAATTTGGCTGGGACCTTAAGAAATTGCAGAAGGATAAGAAACTGCACATGGTCTATATCCCCATAGAGGGAGTACACAGCGAGACACTGCAGATGATCAAGGACCTTGTAGAGCAGAACAATGCGGAGCGCCTTGTAATCGATTCAATTTCCACGCTTAGCATTGCAGCCCCGCATTACAGCGACATAAAGACAAATTACTCAAGCCAGGCGCAGGTAAAATATTTTGTATATGATTTCATATACACTATCCGCGCTTTGGGATGCACTACGCTTATGATTGGGGAGCTAAAGGATGATAACTGGATAAATGAAGAAGTCCCTGCGGAGTTTGTGGTAGATAATGTGGTTGTCCTTAGATATTTCGGAGCAAAAGGATCTTCTAGCAGGACTCTTGCGATAAAAAAAGCCAGAAAGACAAAATTTGACGAGAATATATTCCCTTTCACGTTCGCGAAGACAGGAATAAAGGTCGGGCAAGTGCAGAAAGTTGCTATGAAATTCTAAAAGAGATCAATTGTGAATTCGCAGTGGCTGTCACCCCTTGCGATGCATTTGGTCTCTTCTCCCTTTACTTTTAAGCCTGTAATACAGCTAAATCCTCCAGAATACAATCCCAGGAGGAAATCATCTACGCATGCTTTCTGCAATCCGGATGTTCTTTTATATAGCAATGCAAACGGATTGTCCTTGACGCAGACAATGCATCTTTCCCCTTTCTTGAACTTCACCTGGGAAAACTCAATCTGCCCCCAGCCGCATATTAAGACTGTCGGTGCAAAGAGATTGATGAACGAGTCAGCATTCATATTGGCGATATCATATGCCTTGTCAAACTCACTGAACACAGCCTTGATCTGCTCATAGCCGATATCATATATCATCTTCTTCCCTTTTGGCCCTAATGCAGCGCATTTCTTATATAGGTTCAGGTATGTTGTGGTTGGGAACATCACCATAGACTGGTTGAACAGCTTCAGGTGTCCCTCAGTGAAATCTATCTGTCCTGTCTCTATATAGCTCATGAATGGGTTTTTTTCCATACTCCAAAATTTAGGAAATAACCTATATAATCCTTTCTCGTCACTATATCTTGATTACATAAGGCACATTGACAGTCTGCAGGTCAGGGTATTCAAGATGCTTCAGTATCTTATGCTTCATTGGTCCTGGCGCCCCGTTCAGCTCCTGCATCTTCCGGACTCTTGCAGACTGCAGGCTGCCTTCTGGCGAGTTATGGATCTCGACTTCAAACAGGGGATAGCCTGATGCGAACACCCCGAATTCAGAGGTGTTTGCGACAAGGCTGAGGTATACCTCTTCAGGTGTCGCGGTGCCTTCGTAGTTGACTTTCAGCAAATCATATATCTGGCCCAGCGCCTCGCCTTTGACAGCCTGTATCATCCAATCCGTGACTTTGCCGTCAAATGCAGCCATGCTTTTTTCAAATTCCTGCGGGTACACCTTTGCCCCGCCGATATCAAGGATGCTGCTTCCGCGCGCCCAGTATTCTATCGCAGGCGTCGAGTATCTTCCATTGCCTTGCACAACAGTTATGAAATCATCTGTCCTGGCATTTATCCATGGGACACCGGCAGGCATTGTCAGCGCAAGCTCTCCTCTTGTCCCTATAGGCGCTTCCTGAAGAAGGAGCATCTTTGGGGCATAACCGATTTCTTTTCTCTCTTTCTCAAGCTCATCCATGGGGATCACTCCTGCAATGGCATAGGATGGATTCAGGTGCATCTTCTGGGCACCTTGCCTTCCGTCGCTTCCAAAAGGGACCAGGAACTCTGTACTTGCCAGGAGGTTTATCACAGTCCCGAACATTGTCCTCAGGTAATCCTCGAGGACAGGATACATCTCTGTCCCCCCAAGCCCTGCAAAGCAGCAGGTCCTCTTCAATCGCTCTACTGCGGCATCCCCATTATGCATGCTGCGAAGCTTCATCTCAAGCGGCCTGATCATCGTTGGCAGGCTGAATATCCCGTGGACGTCGTTTCCTGCAAGATAATCCGCAAGCTCCTGGGCTGCAGCATCATTCCTTAAAGCAGTCCCAAGCGGGATATGGACAACATCCATGCCCATGTCGTTTGCCAATTGAGGGATGCATTTGTATGTGACAAAAAGCTCTGCGCCGGTAAGCCCAAGGAGAACGGGTTTTTTGACCCCTTTCTCATGCAGGGCAATCAGCTCATCGGCAAAGAAGCCAGCAAACCCCAGCGTGGCATGCTCAGTGGAAGCACCTGTAAATGGCATGTATTTAGGTTTTCCTGTCGTGCCGCTGGTGCATGCATCATATCTCAGGTTAGAGTGCCCAAGCAGGGATTGCCAAGTCTCATCATCATTTGTCCTTGGCAGCAGATCCTCTGACCTTGTATAAAATCCAGAGTTGGCCAGGTCATCAAGAGTCCTAATTTTTCCCAGAGGGCTATTAAACCGCTGCATAGCAGGCGTCAAGGCCGCAAGCGCAAGCGTCTTATCCAGGACTTCCTGCATCTGTGCCTCCTGCACTGCAGCAGGCGCAACTAAATGCGCTTTGACATCATCGAAAAAATCCAATCCTTTCTCTTGTCCTTCATAATATCTTAATAATCCCATAATGGTTCACCTCTTATTTTTTCTGCGCGCGTACCAGATACATAGTATCTGCGTAATGTCCCATATCAAGTATCTCCATGCCTGCAAAGGAGTTTGCATGCAATATCTCTGCCAAGCCACCTAATGGTAAAGGTGGCCTTATGAATGGCAGGAGTTGGGTCTGGTAGAATATCTCAGCATCCACCGAGCCTGTCACTTCCCTGAGCTGCTCCTCTGATATATCTCCTCTCATAAACTCTTCTGCAGGCCTTGTCTTTGTGTCATATATTGCCCTTTGCCATAGCCTGTCCTTGAGAGTCCCAGGATCAAGGCTTTTGAATGTCGTCAGAATAAGGTGACCTTGTGGCTTGAGCAGCTTACCTATCATCGGAATCGCTACTTCTGGGTCCAGGAAATATAATGAGTTCTTCAGTAGGACAGCATCTGCGACTGAGTTGTATCTCTCGGGGGGACTGTGGGCATCTCCTGTAAAATATTTGATTTTCTGGTCTGTGGTTTCAATAGCTTTCCTTATCATACCCTCAGCTATATCAAAGCCGATTGCCAAGAGAGAAGGATCATGTTCAATGAGCAGCTGCAGCACAATGCCTGTTCCGCATCCCGGGTATATGACTGTTCCGCCTTTTGGCAGGACCTCTTCTGCCGCATCTGCAACCTGCCTGTTCTGTTCAGACATGAACTGCGGGATATATGTCCTCTTGGCGTGTATATATGCCCTTTCGCCATATTCAGAAAATAGGTTATCCAATGTATTCACTATCTACTCACCTCTCTCCTATTCTTTCTGAAACCTGGATTTTTAAAAATTTCCAACAGAATTTATCCTAAAAAATATATTTTGGATAAATAATTAATTTTTGGGATAAATTTAGAAATCAATCTTTTTTTGTATATGCGAGCCAGGCGGTTTTTCCTTCCCAAGGTTTTTAATCCAGTTCCCAGTCCTAATCATTGATGATAAATATCCATGCGCTCCCGCACTCTCCAGGCTGCTACATCTATAAAAACAGCAAAGGGGAAATAATCTATATCGGGAAGGCAGTCGACC
>JAAXVZ010000084.1 GCA_013335235.1 Nanobdellota archaeon
CTAGGACATATAATGACCTAGTGGTGTGCTCGGCCAGGATTCTATCAGTCAATGTCTGTGTAAGCCCGAGGGCCTTATGCAAATCTACATACTTTACTTTTCCTCTAGCTTTTTTCACTATGTCTACCCATATCAGTTCAGATGCACTTTCTGTGCTACCTGCCTTGGCCAGATATTCTTTATAATCCCCCCACTGCCCGTATGAGAATCCTGTTGTTTCAATCAAAGCCATTATATTAGCGACGCTAACTCCAATTTCATTAGATAGGTCCCTTATGAACTCACCGCTGATGGCTGCGTTTTTCGCCTTTGCTATGATTGCCTGCTTAGCTTCGCCTATGGATTTGTGACCGGTTAAGTTTTCTTTATAGGTAAACCATTGTTGATAGGTGAAGCCAGTCTCTTCGAAAAGCCGACGGGAGATTATATGGTTATCTATTTCCAACCTCTTAGCCAAGTCTTCCTGCTCGACACCGCGTATTGCGCAGTTCTTTGCGGTTTCAACTAGATATGCTATCCCTTCATGATAGCTGAATCTCGATAGTTCTTTGCTACTCATCATCCAGGATGGCCTATGGTCAGCCAAAAACGTTTCTGCATCAACCCCAAACCTTACGTTTCTAAGCTCCTGATAGGTCCTATGCGTATGATCCTGTAACAGTGTCCTCAAGACCGTCACTGTGATTCCTAACATCTCTGCTGCTTTCTCTTGTGGGACATTTGCAAATCCTAATCTAACGATCTCTTTCTTTAGATAATCCTTAACTTCATTCACTGAGTCGAACCGTTCAAGGTTGTCACCATAGGTAAACCAGTCTGCATAATTATATCCTGTCTCTCTCTTGACTAATTTCATAACTGCGTTCTCATTGACACAGAGATTAGATGAGAAATCTGCTTTGGTAATCCTATTTTTTGCAGCCGCCTTGGCCTTCAGAGCAATATACGTCTCAACCTCTTTTATATTTTCACCGATACCTGAGTTGATTACACCATAATAAGCTCTCCATTCTAAAAAAGAGAAACCTGTTTTGCTCATTAATGCTGCTCTTGTGCTTGCACTGATCTGGAAAGTACTGCATATATCCTCCTCAGTTATATTCCTCCTTTCCTTCACGCCTGTCCCAATCATATCTTTAATTCCTGCAAGGAGAAATGCTTCTGTGTCAATTAAGCTGTGTTGACCGAATTTTTCAATCACATAATGAAACCGTTGCCAATCCTGCAAATTATAACCGGTCTCACGAATGAATAATCTTAAGAGCATACCATATTCCATCTGCAGGAATTCTGAGATTCTATGCTTATCCATCCCTGCTAATAGATTTTTTTTCACTTCTTGAACTGTACCGAGGATAATTTCAGAGAGCTGTGGACTGTATATTTCATCATTTGCTTTTTTAGCTCTGACATTTTTTTCTTTCTTTTGTCTCTTTGGCATTTCCCTGGCCATCTTCCCATACCTGCAAGCTTGCTGATATGTGATGCCCATCCTTTTCTTTAGCTCGTTCCTTATGATGTGGTCAGATACACCCATCTCTTCCATGAGCGAACGAAGGCTTACACCTGACT
Source organism: Nanobdellota archaeon (assembly GCA_013335235.1). GTDB lineage: Archaea > Nanobdellota > Nanobdellia > Woesearchaeales > GW2011-AR15 > JAAXVZ01. Next base: position 1,573 of record JAAXVZ010000084.1, read on the forward strand.
GCGCCGCGGCAAGAGACCTTGATAGCACGTAATCTTCTGGAATATCCCCGCTCTTCAGCACACCTGATAAGATAAGCTTCCCATAATGCCCCATGTCCTCTAGTCCAAACCCATATTCCTGCTGCAATGCGAGCGACATCACTGTCTTAGAAACACCTAGGACTTCTTCAAGCCTCTTGAATTCAATGTTGCCTTTTACAAAATTCCCGCCAGAAACTGTCCAAAGATAAGGAATAACATCATCAGATATTCTCTTATCAACTGCCTGTGCATCTATCTTCCCTTCTTCATTGAATGCAGCGATTGCATAGGGATGCCTGCTTCTATAGAACATCAGGCCTGCGCCAAACCTGTCCCTGAAATCATCCTGGATCTTCTGCTGTGTCATGTGAAGTCTTCTTGAGATATCATTCTCAAAAAGTCCTTCATCGACAAGCTCTTTGATCTGGAAAGCCACATATTCCTTGACAGCGCTTATATTCCTTGCCCTGCTTTTTTTTATGTGAAGCTTATAAGTCTGGTGGTCAAGCATGAGTATCCCTGTTTTCTCTTTTATGAACTGCCCTAGTACCTTTTTTGAAACACCATAGGATGCAGCAATCCGCTCTGGAGTCTTTCCTGCATAAAGGCTTGACAGGGCTTTATCGATATCGACCGGTTTCTCTGCATTTTTGCTTACCGCAAGCTTTGCAGATTTGGATCCACGTGCTGTTGTCCCAAAGCTTGTCTTGATCATCTGCTGCAGGATATGCCTATCGATATCTACAGACTCGCCGATATCTGCAAGGGAATCTCCGTCAACAAGCCTTTCCTGCACATAGCTCATGAAAGCATATCTGATTGAGGTATAATCTGGGTAATCTCCAGATTTATGGATCCTCCAGAATGAGTCAACCATATCTGCGTCCTTTCCTTCCTGCGCCAAGATAAGGTTTCTCAGCAGAAATATCTCTTGATAGGCATACCCTGTTGTTTCGATCAAAGTTGCATCAATGATATGCTTTGGAAGCGTTATCTTTTGCTCAACTGTGTATGCGCGTGCACCTTCATTAAGTATCAATGACAATGCAGAGTTCGTCACCAATGTGTTTACTTCATCTTCGCTAACCCTTCCTTTTTCATGCAGCAGAGGATTGATAACACTCTTCCTTGACTTATAGAAACTGATACCAACACCATATACATCAGAGAAGATGACATTGACCTGGGAGCCTGTTATCCCAAGGTTTTCAGCTATCTTCTCTTTTTTAAGGCCTGAATCATGCATCTTCTTTATGGTCCTGGCTAAATAGTTCCATAATTCTTCCTTGCTTTTTGCCTCACTGGCAATAATGTGCTCATAATATGTCTGCTGGCTATATGTATTGAACCCAGTCTTCCTTTCAAGAAGCTTTGATATGGAATTAGCATTGATTCCAAGCTTTGTCTCAAGATCATCATTGCTGGCGCCGCCTGCTATCAGATTCAATGCTGCAGCTACAAGATTGTCCTCATCCAGAGGAGCGCCGATAATCCTGTCAATGCCAGTCAATGCCATCTTCAAAACAACGCAAGCACATTCCCTATCAGCATATATGCAACAACTGCAGTCGCTATGTTGCTAAGCCGAAAGCCTATACGCTCAAGGCTGATAGTGCCGGTGAAAACAAAGGAAAACAGATATTCGGATACATACCTGAGGATATATAGGCAAATCCCAAGGAGCGTGAACTCTATGCTGTGAAAAAAGCTGGCGGCTATGCAAAATAGGACAAAGATCGGCTGCTTGCTGAAATGCGCTGGGCTCTGCAGCCCCAATGCTAACCTGGCGACAAAAGCGTATGCCAAAAAAATCAGACCATACACGATTCCGCCAAAATATGAATTGATAAACATCCCCAAAAAGTGGAAGTCAAAAGGTATATCATGCCCTAAAGTGAGCCTCAGTCTGAGATACATCATGTCCAGCACGATTATTGCGCTGAGCAGGAACAGCTTGAAATGGAATATTGGCAGAACTAATAAGAAGAGCAGGTAGAATATGTGCTTTGGCTCAAATCTGTGCACTATAATATTCTTAAATTTGTGCATAATTACTACTAATAAGTAACACTTTATAAACATTACGCATTTTTATCACTATAAAGTAACTAAAATAAATAATAAGTTGTATAATTAAAAAAGTGATTTTAGTGTAGATTCTGCCAAATCCAGGTTCCTTCCAAAAACCACAACCCCTTCCTCATGCCCGAGCATGATGAAAACACCTTTCTTCGCAACATCTGTCTCAGAAAACAAGCGTTTGACTTCATATCCCATCTCTGGTGTCCCATAGCTGATGTCTTCCCTTGCAGCAGGCACTCTCCCTTTCAGCCTCTCCCACATTTCCTTGCTGTGGACATGTATCACCGCATTTATGTTTGGATCTGATTCATAGACTGCCGCATGGGTAAGGGACTCAGAAGACGCCTTGGCTGGTCCCTCGCAAAGCAGCCAGTTCTTATCAAAGTCATAGTCTAATACCCTGGTGAAATGCTGCTGGCCTGCCCTGGCCACACCACCTGTCGCGCTGCCGCTGATGATGAACTTCTTTTCACGGATGCTAATATTACCGAATCCGATGCCATCAGGATATGTGCCAATCAGACCCATATCAAAAACCCTGTTCCTTGCAGCAATCAGCTCACTGATATTCGCCGTAAGCCTTGATCTTTTCCAGTCACAAGTGAACTTGATATAGCCTTCTTCCACAAATAAAGCAAAATAGCATGAAATTAAATAACTAATCGCTTAGATTTAAATATAAAACATAATAGCAACAGATAAAATGCCCACCATGACAATCTATAATCTGGAGAATCTGCCATTAATGGAACCTTCAAGACCTGAAGATGCCCTTTACCTGAAACTGTCAGACGCAAGCAATGTCACTTCAGACCTGATAATAGCTGTGCAAAAGTCAAATCTGAATAGTGACAGGTCAGATCTTTCAAGGTATTTCCCTGCTGTATGTGCAGTTAGTCTCCAGGATTTTGCAACTGCAGGTGTTGTGCTCCAGTGGGATATCAATTCCCGCCAGGTGATGAACATAGGCATGAGCCATCCAAGATCAGAAACAATTATCGACACAGTGAGGACAGCGCACGCAAAGACTTACCAGGAAGCGGTCAGGATGGCTGACCTGATCCCCTGGTCAGGTACGCATGAGAGGAATTCAAGATATGCCTTTGTCGATATCAGCGAGCCATGCAGCTTGGGCAACATCGAACAGGTTTCAGAGCAGTGCAGATTATACAATTCCATGAAGGGAGACAAGCTGGATAGCCTTGGCATCAGAGGGTATTCTCTGATAAGGCATGAGATTCAGCCAACACGGCCCGATCAGGCTTACCTGGTGATGGACATGCATAATAACCTTGTCATAGCAATACATAATGCCGCATATCACCCTACACCGCTGGATATAATCAGATAAGGTTGATATCTCCTGGCTTGCTTATCCCTTTTTCTGTTATCAGCCCTGTCACAAGCCTTGCAGGAGTCACATCAAACCCATAGTTCTCTGCGCGGGACTTATCCGGCGTCAGCTTTATCCTCACCAATTTCGATTCTGAATTCAAGCCATGGACATAATGTATCTCATCCTCTGACCTGAGCTCTATCGGAACTTCACTTCCATGTTTCATGCTCCAATCAACAGTCGATGTCGGCATGGCTGCATAGAAGGGTATTCCATTGTCTTTTGCAGCAAGCGCCTTCAGATATGTCCCGATCTTATTTGTGACATCGCCATTTGCAGTGACCCTGTCTGAGCCTACAATCACTATATCTACTTTCCCAACCTGCATGAGATGTCCTCCGGTATTATCAGGGATGATTGTATGTGGAATGCCCTCTTCTCCAAGTTCCCACGCAGTCAGCATGCCCTGGTTTCTTGGCCTGGTCTCATCTACCCAGACATGTAGTTTCATGCCTTTTTCCGCTGCAACATATATCGGCGCTGTGGCTGTTCCATAATCGACACATGCAAGCCAGCCAGCATTGCAGTGCGTGAGTATGTTCACACTTCCTTTTTTCTTAGCAATCTCTTTTAGCATCAAATACCCATGCTCTCCAATCTGCCTGCATCTTTGAATGGATTCTTTCCTGAGGAGTTCTGCATTTGAAAAAGCTGTTTTTGCTTTTTCAGCAAATGCGTTGAGTTGGCTTATCTTTTTCAATTGGATGTCAACTGCCCACGTAAGATCGATTGCCGTCGGTCTAGCATTCCGTAGTATTGCCGAAAGCCTAGTCAGGTCCTGCTCATCCTTTGCCTCTTTTACAGCAAGATGCATCCCATATGCTGCTGCAACTCCGATCAATGGCGCTCCGCGGACGTGCATGTCCCTGATTGCAGATACCATCTCATCAAATCACCTGATTTCCTCTACCTCAAAAAGATAAGGCAGCCTCCTCTGGTCTATGATTTTTATTGTGCCTGACTCTGTCCATATAGATGTGAAATGCTTCCCATTAGC
>JAAXVZ010000085.1 GCA_013335235.1 Nanobdellota archaeon
CGAAAAAGCAGTGGCCGCTTTCCGAGATGGAACGGACTGGCGGAGAGCCTGATGTTGTTGGCCTGGATAAAAGGACAGGAGAATTTATCTTCTATGACTGCAGCCCAGAAAGCCCCAGCGGCCGCAGAAGCGTCTGCTATGACCGTGAAGCGCTTGAGTCAAGAAAAGAATTCAAGCCAAAAGACACTGCTATTGATATGGCCTCTGCCATGGGAATCGAGATACTATCAGAAGAAGAATACAGGGAATTGCAAAGGCTTGGGAACTTCGATTTGAAAACATCGAGCTGGGTGAAGACACCTTCAGATATCAGGAAACTCGGCGGCGCCCTCTTTGCAGACCGTCGCTACAGCCAGGTTTTCGTGTATCACAACGGTGCAGATTCTTATTATGCTGCAAGGGGTTTCCGTGGCTCGCTGAGAGTCTAGAAGAAAATTCCATTAACAAAGCCTCTCCGGCAATGACGGAAGATAACCGAATAAACCAACTTAGGCTTTTTCTAGTATCAACGTCGCGCAGAAGAGGTATTATTTTAGTATAACTTATGTTTCCAGCATCATATGAGCCAACTGATTGATATTGCTATTCAGTACCTTGGGTATCCTTCTGTTCCGTATACTAAGCCGGGTGAAGGCAGGACTCCGGATGGTTTTACGTGCGCCGGGTTCGTTCATTTTGTATTAGGGGAGGCAGGGTTAAGCATCCCAGATTATCACACATATGAGCTTTTTGACAGGTTTGGGATCCTGGTCCATGATGGATTGCAGAAGCCAGGGGATCTGGCATTTGAAAGCAAGTATGGCTTCAAGCCGACACATGTGGAGTTCTATGTTGATATTGACACTCTGACAGAACTCATGGATGATTATGGATCGAGGATTCAAAAAGACCTGATTAACGATTTTGTGAGCGCAACTAGCGCGAGGGAGTTCATGATAGGCAGCCATGGGAAAGCAGGCAGCAAGGTGATGCTGACTGAACTTGTGCGGACATCAATCACTCCTGACCCGAAATTCAGCCACTTGCCTCAGCTATACAATGTCAATCCTATAGGATTTAAAAGGCCAGCAGTGCTTCTTCCTGGAAAAAAATACCAGGAGATATTCAGCTAGCGGATCATATGCGATTAGCATGCACCCAGAATAAGTTGAGATTAAGCAAAGGTCATTTGACCCTCGCTAATCATATCAAGTTAAAATCAATTCAACTATGCTTTCTTCACGTTGACAGCTTTTAAGCCCCTGTCTCCGTGCTCGACATCGTATGTGACTGACTCATTGTCGTGCAGGATCAATCCGTCTGCCAGTGATGATTTGTGTACAAAGACTTCCTTCCCATCCTCGCCTGCAATGAATCCGAATCCCTTCATCTCGTTGAAAAATTTTACAGTTCCTTTCATTTTTTACTCCTCGTTTTACTTCTTATTGGTTCTCAGAAACAGCAGCCTAACAAACTTGTTAAATATAAGCAAACAGACTAATAGTCCAAAGTTCTGATAAAATTAAGAAAAAGGTTAACCCTTTTAAATGCATCTATTTGGTGGGCTCGCAGCTAGGGTCGCCTTCGATGGTCTTCCTGTTTATGCATTTCCCTGCCTGGCACATGCAGTCTTCTGCACTGTATGCAGCATTGCATCTATATTCCATGGTGCAGGCGTCTGGAGCTTTGAACCTGTCAGCAAACCTCGAATTGATGCAGTTAACAGGATGACATCCTGGCTGCGGTATGCAGTCAGAATCGCTGCTGCATGTTGCATACTCACCGGGCGGTGCTTGGTCAGTCGGTATCTTGCTGGCGCAGCTAGCCAACAGGACAAGCGTAGCCAATAGGATGATTGTTGTGGTTTTCATAGGATTACTCTTACAAACCAACAATATATATCTTATGCTTTTATGCCTGGCTAACCATTGAAGATGACATCATGCGCAACGCACTTGTTGCTCTCGCATGTGCAGGCAGCCTGCGGTTGCAGGGTTGCTTCCTGTGGGCATGGCCCTGTCTTGTCCTGGCATTTCTTCATCACAACAGCCACATACTCTGGCGTGTTGCATCCACCTGTGAAACCAACATATTTACAGTCAGAGTCTGATGCGCACATGTTTGCTTCTTTGTCAATCCTGATATTGCATCCCGATAGGAGGATAATGCCTAAGACTAAACTAATTTTTAATAGCTTGTTCATAATATCTTTCTAGGTTGATTGCTATTTAAATCTATTTAAGGCATTCATGTGCGGCAATAAGATTTATTATGTCTTGAAAGAAGCTCTTAGCTATGGAATGCCTGACATGCAGCTCTGTATCCCGCAGGAAAAAGATATCTCCGGGACCTATAATATACGAGTCAAGATACTGGCTGGTGGATCACGCATATCCATGCAGACTGACAGGCTGGCTAGTCATAATCCTGAAGAGGCACTGCAGCGCATTGCATGAACTGACTAGAGAAGAGTTCATTGAGTTAGGTGAAGCGACTTATAAGGCAGTGAATGCGTTGCATGATGTCCTTGGATGCGAAAAGGAGTATTCTGTGTGCTTTGCAGAAAAAGAAGGATTCAATCATATCCATTTCCATATTGTCCCAAGAGCAGTTAGGTTATCGGATGATCTTAAGGGAGCAAATATATTCTCTTTGCTGAAGTCCGGCCAGGAGGACGCTGTTCCTGAAAAAGACGTGATTGCGATTTGCAATGAGTTAAAGATGCGGTTCTCCCAAAAGAATAAATAGCAATGCCGCATTATAGTCCTATTATGATACTGACTGTTGAAATAGAGTTTTTGATCGGTTTCGTCCTTGCGCTGCTTTCAGGCATACTTATCGGCGCAGAACGAGAAGCAAGAGGAAAAGATGCAGGCATCAGTACGCATTCCCTAGTGATAATAGGATCGATGCTTTTTACCTTTCTCTCTATGAAAGCAGACCCTGCTTCGACATCGCGGATAGCGTCGCAGATAGTCTCCGGGATTGGGTTCTTAGGAGCAGGAATCATAATGAAGGAAGGGAAGCAGGTGAAGAACCTGACGACTGCAGCGAGCCTTTGGTTTGCTGGCGCAATAGGTATGGCTTTCGGATTCGGGTACTATTTCATAGGCATCCTTGCAGCGGTCGCTTCTACGCTGATACCGAGGATTCCGCATTTCCATAAGGAGAGCCCGGAATCAGAGAGCTACAAGAATTGATTGAATAGATGGATGTTCACACTACGCAATTTTTTTTACATTGTCTGCTGGAAGTTGGATTTTGTAAAAGCTCCTTGACAGGTTTCTTATTTTTTGTTCAAAACTCTTATTAACCTAATGGCTATTACTTATGCTATGGTCTTTGAGGTAGAGAAGAAATTCCAGTTCCTGCAAAAAGAAGAGAAGGATGCGATTATGGAGCGTCTCAGCATAGACGCGAAATATATTGGGTCAAAAATCATGCACAGCTTCATATTCCAGGCTCCGAATTATCTCAGGGTAAGGTTATCGGAGCATAAGATAACAGTCACCCATAAAAGCGGCGAGCCAGGAGACATAGCCCGGAAAGAGACAGATCTCACTTTAGCAGATGAACAGCTCATCCCTTTCCTCAGCCTCCTAGAGGCTCTTGGCTATGTCAGCTGCACGCATGTCATGACCAAAAGAGACACTTTCATCATGGATGGGTTGACAGTAGAGACAAATGAGATAGACGGGCTTGGTTTTTTTGCAGAGATAGAAGGCCTGACTGAGAACAAAGATGAGGTGAACTCTATTATCCAAGGTATAGATCGCCTGAAATCCAGGCTCAGGCTTGAGGAGGTAGATAAAAGCAAATATAAATCCCTCCTGAATGAGTTTTTGGAGAAAAACCGTGAGGTCATGATCCCGGGTAAGATACTATCCTACTTATAGTCTTATGATACTTTTATAAGCCAACTGAAATTTCTGAACAATAATAAGAGGGTAAAATGGCAGAATTCAGAAAAAATAGGTTCGAGAGGAGCAGCAGGGGCAGGTCAGATAGTTCAGGTCCTAGATTTGAGAGGAACAGTGACTCAAGAGGAGGCAGGGACAGGTCTCGCGGCGGTTTTGGAGGCGGAAGGAGAGTTTCACCACAGTTCACAAAAGCCACTTGCGCGAAATGCGGAGCAGAGTGCGAGCTGCCATTCAAGCCGACTACAAGCAAGCCAGTCTACTGCAGGGACTGTTTTCAGAAGACAAACCAGGATGCTCCAAGCAGCAGACCAAGAGTAGAAAGGTCAGATGCGCTTGACGAGATCAACCGGAAATTAGATAAGATCCTGGAAGCATTGGATCTGAAATAAGTTTTTCTTTTAGCTCACTTTTTTTGTTCATGGATTTTTTATAATTGCAATACTCAGGAGAACCTTAACATCTCCTACTTTCTAACAGGAGAAAAGATGCATCTTGTTGTTTGAATAATTTAGGGTATCACTAATGGAAAAACAAGCCTGTGCACAGGCCAGAACTCACTTTTTCTCAGCGACTATCTCCAGATAGGCGGATCCTGAAGGTATTTTCCTCTCTTCATTCAGGATGATATGGAATCCCTCTAGGACATCATCAGCATAATCTTTAGAGAAAAAATGCCTTATATATCCTGTTTCATCCTCATACATGTCTTTCTCAAGCATCTTCCCGTGGCCAAAGTCTTTATCGCTGGTTGACTTTACCTGGCAGAACAATAATCCGCCAGGTTTTATCACTCTCAGCATCTCAGGGATTATCATCCTGAGTTCGTCATCAGTGAAATAATGCAGCCCGAGCCTGATATAGCAGTAATCGAATGCATTCTCCTCAAATGGCAATGTCTCGCTTATATCCTTGACAAGTGATGCAATGAATATATCATACCTTTTTTGGGTTGCGTTGAACTGTTTTATTGCCTCTGGAGAATAATCAAGGGCAGTCACCTTGAATCCTTTGTTATGGAAAAATATCGCATCTGCGCCTTTGCCGCTGCAGAGGTCAAGAAGCTTCCCTTTCTTCTTCATGAAATTATAATAGCAGAACCTGGCAAAATCTGTCACCTGGTTGTATTTTCCCTCAGAATTCTTGTGTTTCAACTCCCAATGTTCTTTATTCAGCATGCTCTCCTGAAAATAAATGTCCTTTATAAGCTGATTGATTTAATCTTATTTCAAAGCTCACTTTATCTCTCTTTTTTTAACCTGTTCTTGTATTATCTCGATTTGATTTTGTTATTTTAGTATATTGTTGTTTATATTATATAATTATTTAATTATGTAAAATCTCGATAAAAGTCTTTATAATTATAATATGTTAATTTAATACAATGTTTTTTATTTCTTCAATACACATAAATATTAAAGAATTTAATTATAATTTAAATATTTTGATTTATTTCAGTACCGGGAGTAGGATCTTTAGATTTCATTGTCTCAGATATCTTCTCTTTCTTTATGGTGTTCTGCAGGTCCCTTGCCAATTTAAGGGTCTGATCGACATTGTTCTTTATCCTGACAGCTGCCTTGTCAAACGCATTCTCAAGAGTCACTCCATTTAGTTTGTATCCGACTATGACCTTGTTCTCATATATGTATGTTGTCTTTGAGATAAGATCATAGTCGATCCATCTTTTAAGATAATCATACATGGTCTGCCTGCTGATACTTGCATGGTTCCCCATCTCTTCGACAGTGAGGACAGCGAGTTCTGGCTTCTTTTCTTTAGCTGCTAGTTTTGTCCTCTCGTACAATTCTAGGAGGACTTTATGCATCTGGTCAGTGCTGCCGGTCTTTCTTGGAGAAAGCCCCATCCTTACGATTAGGAGTTCCGCAAGCTCTTTCGAGTCTGGATTTGTCGACGATGGTTCTGCATTAGTAAGATAGAAAGCCCTTCTAGCCATTAAGACACCTCTGCTTTATAAATGGATTGAGTGTTTATATATTTTTGTATTATGCCGACATATATTGTTCTTTTTAAGGCATTTCTCTATTTTTACTGGTATATTGGTATTAATTTGAAATAAAATTATTAGTTTTTTATCACATATTTTAATCAAACCTTCAGCAGTGGCTTTTTTTTGATTTTTTCTGCGCG
>JAAXVZ010000306.1 GCA_013335235.1 Nanobdellota archaeon
CAGGATTCCTGCTCAAGGAATATCAGAATGGTACTCTGACCATGTATCCGGAGAACCTGAGCTTCAAGATATACCGGATGCTAGGAGCAAAGAAATGAGGAGGCAATTTCTATTATTATTATTATTATTGGTGCTAGTAGCTACGGCGAGCGCTACCAAGCTGACTTATGAGGGCTGGCTCTACAATGGGAAATATCTTGAATTCGGGGACAGCAATTATAAGATCCTGATAACTGACAAGGGATCCTCTCTCCTCCTCCTTGATGGGAGCAGTTCCATCTCTGTCGAGAAAGGAGACTGCACAGAAGAGGGTTACCAGAAAGTATGCTTCAATGCCTCAAGCTTCGACCGCGACCTAGAGGAGTACAAAGGCTATGTATATGTATACCTGCTCTCGCCGGACATAGAGATAGAGAGAACTCTTTCCCAGAATATATTCTCTATTGGCGAGACTGCAAAATTCACGGTCTATCTCCGGAATATAGGAGAGGCTGATGCAGAATATGTCAAATTCGAGGAGGCGCTTCCGGAAAATCTTGTTATCACTACCACCAAGAAAGCCTGGCAGGCTGGGAGCAGCGCTGTCTGGGAGGGAAAGATAGATGATGGCGAGGAAGTCGAGCTGACGTACACTGTCAAGAGCATCGGCTCAGTCGACAGGTATAATAAGGCATCTGCAAAGTTCTTTGATGGGACAGAAGACAGGGAAGTGTTCTCCAGCGCAATCAGGCTATACGCACCATCCATCTTGGACATCTCCCTTAGCTCAGGGAAGGAGGATTTTGAGATTGGCGAGGATATTGCCCTGAATATCACCCTCACGAATAATGCGGATGAGGAGATAAAGGTAGACAGTATCTATTTCTATATCCCTGCTGCATTTAAGGTTGAGACTAAAGTATCAAGTTCTGCGGGTGTCTACAGCTGGAGCGGGAACCTTGAGAGCAACGAAAGCCAAACCTTCCAGTTCACCCTTCACGGGACAAAAGTAGGGCTGCACTTCCTTTCGCTTGAAGGGGCTTATACCTATGACAATGCTAAGATCACTTTCTCCGGAGAGAAAATAGGGTTTGTACTTCATGACGAGGGAACAGAACTTGAGACAAGCCTGGATTCCAATAATATCTTTTACGCAAACCAGAAAGTCCTTTTTGTGGCAAGGCTGCTGAATAAGAATGCGCATATCCCTTTGGGTAACATCAGCACTGTCACTGAGACAGATGCTACACGGATCGAATCGACACAGTTCGGGTATCTAAGAGAGAATTCTTCTCTGAGTATAATAAGCACAGAGTTCAGGGCGCCCGATGTTGCCAAGGAGACTAAATACCTTATCCGCATCAATGTCAGCTATGAGGTTGAAGGCTATGAAAAAAATGACTCTTTTGAGGAAACACTCATAGTCAAGCCGATGGACCGCCTGAAGATTGTTACTGACCTGAAATCAGGATCCTATCCCGAAGATGCAAGCATACCGGTAAAGGTGAGCCTGGTAAACTCCATGCCGGACACAGTGAAAGGTGTCGATTTCAGGATAAGCTTGCCTGATGAGCTAGTGGCAAAAGGAGTGACAAGCGCATTTACAGATGTCTCTGGAACAAAGGAGATCCTTTCTTTTACGCTCCTGCCTGTGACAGTCACTCAGGAAACAAGATATAGTGTCATTATGACCGCTACATACCTTCTTGACGGGGATGATTATCTCATAGAGGAAAAAAAAGAAATCACAATATATCCTAGAGTCCCGAAGGTATCTGTCACTAAGACCACGAAAGATGATACAACTGTGATTCTTCCCATTGGGTCATCCATCATTTATATCAACGGGATTTCTAATCCTTTGGATGTTCCTGCTAAGATCATTAACAGCCGCACTA
>JAAXVZ010000307.1 GCA_013335235.1 Nanobdellota archaeon
TGGATTTGACGCCCTCCATGACATAGTATCAGTGTTTGCACTCACAGTAATCTGATAAAGTTCACGAGGTATTTGCTGTAAACAACCCAATGCTCTATCAAATTTTCCGGAAAATGAGAGATAAACTGAATCCGAAAGTTGTCCTATCAATTCATTCGGTTCAATAAATTGCCTTACTGCTCTGCGCTCATCATCAGTTATATCTCGAAGATCCTGTGCGATATATGCCAGAAAAGGGGTATACACGTATAGCTGAGCATAATCTCTCTCCTCGATAGCTCGTTGGGTAGCTGAAACCAGGAATTCAATGGATAATCTTTTATAGGCATTATCTCCTTTGTTAAAAAAATATTTTTCAACCTCTGTATAATCATATTTTAGACTGGAACGTTTCAATGCCTCAAGCATTTCTAGGGCCATAATTTAGTTAAATCAAGCTCACTTTATATATTTTACTACTATTTTGTAGTAAAATATCAAAAACTATTTAAATAATTGTTATTACTAGTGCATCTCATGGTCTTTTCAAAGCACAAGCACCTATATCATGAATTATCAATATCTCCTTTTAATGAGATGACAGCTGTTGCACTGCTTCCGTCTCAACTTGAGGCACAGGTAGCTTCATTGAATGGCGGATTAGACTTGGGTTCACGTTCGGCACTTACAAATTTGCCAAGAAGAAAGATAAACACCTACAAAGAGATGGTTCCAGGTTATGACTTAAGATCTGCGTCTGAGCTCAATTTGGCACAAAATGTCCTGGATATCAAGTCCCCATGTTCATTAGTTGTTGATGATATGGCCCAATTATTAGAAGAGGTTGCATGTATCTATCAAGTTGCATATGCTCATTATGTAGTTGCTATTAACGACATGTACAATTTTCCAAATTATTGCTGCGGCAGCTCATCCAGAAATATCTTTGCGAGTTCATTAATGATTGGATATCCAAATGCAGTAAATGTCTTTGACGAGCCTGATGACCATGATTATAATGCTTACCCTTTCATTATTAAAGACTCAGGCACTAAATGCGTTGTAGTTCTTGACCCTACTTCTGATCAACTATGGGATGGACTCCCTGCACCGACTAGGCCTAGAAATATGGTTCAAATTGTCATGGGTGAAAAATGGGATTACAAAACTGAGTGGAAACATGGCAATGACTTATATCCGACTCTAGCCAACCACATTGGAACTTTCCATGATCAGCAGAGAGTGACATCTAATGAGGATGTCTTTACACCAATCAAATCCTTTTTTCAGCAGGCATTTAAAAATCCGGTTCCAATAGACGATTATTTCTCTGCAGCATAGCAAGGTTTAAATATAGCCTTTTTGCGAAGCAGTCTGATGCCAAACCCGCTGGAAAATTTTGACGCACTGCTTTTTGGACTAGATGCTGTATTGGTAGAATACCTGATGCACCATCAACTGACGCATCTTAGCCTTCTGACATTGAACATACTCAAGAATGATGTGGAGACACGTCATTTTTCTCTGGCCAGGAGTTCGCCTGTCACCCGAAATGCAGAAGCGATTGATTTGCCAGCACATGTAGCAGACTATAAGGGAGAGGGCGCATATATGCAACGACTCATCTGCCTGCCTGTCTCAGAGCTCCCAGACCTTGAGATGCTGGCACGTGAACTAAAGGGCAATTACAGGGATAATTCCATCTCTTTTGGGAATGTTAAGATAACAGATGGCAGCTCGAATCTGCCAAAACTTCTTGTGGCAGGGTATGCGGCAGGAGATATTGGATTAGCAAATGCCAGCACTATTAAAATAGAGAATGTCCCCATCCCTTTTTTCACAGTGTTCAAGAAGACTGCTGAGATTGCAAATAGATTATACAGAAGCAGCGGGGTA
>JAAXVZ010000086.1:0-1831 GCA_013335235.1 Nanobdellota archaeon
ATGGGGACCAGATGGCAAAGGGATTCGGGTTTATCTTTGAAAGGCAGGACAGCCCAGGGAAGCATACCCATAATTGGAAAATCCCTAAAAAGACCAATCTGGATATCCTGGTTGAAACACAGGTTGCCCAGGATTTTGAGGTCCTTCAACCACTGCCACCTGGAATCACCAGCGCAGCATATGACCTTCCCAGCCTGATCACCCATGACCCTGATTTCCATAAAGTGAACTTCACATGGATTGAAGCCATATTTAATGTTGCAATTGAAAGCAGGCTAGGTTATACTGCTGGTGCAAGATTGATGGATAATCTTCATATGCTATACCAAGATGAGGAAATCCAAAGGATATTATTCATAGGGGAAAGGGCAAGAGGATACTCTGCAATTGCAGATACCTCAAGATTGAATGTCCCCTGGACATGCTCCAGACCAGAAGAGCAGAAGATGATGAAGGATGTCATCGTCATCGATACATTTTCAGAATACAACCCTGATGTCCCGAAGAGGCACCAGATAATGCGAGCGTTCATGGATAGATGCCAAGGAAAAAGAACACTTGTGGTAGATGACCTTGGCGCGACCTTGAACACTATGGGTCCATTCCTAGATGTTGTAAAGCAATATGGAGGTATCCCACAAGGCTGCACATTGATTGACCTAGGATATATCCCTGATGCTGCAAGGGTCCATCTCGATTTCCCGCGCAAGTCAATATTCACTGAAGAGAAGCCCAGTGTGGTAAGGTTCTCACCTGAGTTCATGAGAACAGTCTATTCTAAATAAATTTTATTTTTCATATAACCAAAGAATCAAGGAATTAAATTCTTGAGTAAAATAAGTTATATCTATCCAAATCAAAGAATGCACTTCTTCCTAGGCCTTTGCCTCTGCAAGAAAAGATGATGTTTCGTCTGCGCCAGCCCTTTCTGTATAATCTGGCTCAAGAAGCCTGTCCAAAAGGTGGTCTATAGTTTCAGCTGCTTTTGCGCTGACGCCTGAGAAATTGCGCCTCACCTGCGCATCATAAGCCTCCTTGCCGCCAAATGCATCCAAGATAGACCCCTGTTCCCCACTGAAGGACGCAGATGCGTTCAATACCTTGGCAGCTTTGAGAGCGCTAAGCAGCTCCTTCATCTTCATCCCTGCCATCACTCCCAGGATCACGACACCGAAAGACCTATAGTCAACCGCTGGATCAATTATCCTGTCATATCGCTCAGGAGACCCGTATCCGTTAGTGCCTCTTGGGAGGAAATCTGTATCCACTCCAATATTGCGTGCAAGGCCGAAATCAGATAGGACAAGGGTGCTCCCATCCAATAGGAAATTTTTTGGGGCGATGTCCCTATGGACTACTCCTTTGGAATGCACATATCTCAGCCCTTCATTTATCTGTGAAAAATAGCTTAACGCCTCTGGAAAACTAATGCTGCCTGTCACTGCATCAAGATTTTTTCTATATCTCTTCATGACAAGATAGGATATATTTTCATCTGCCTTGCCAGAGGACAGCACTTCAACAACCCGAGGATGTGGACTAAGCGTATCAAGATGAGAGACCTCATGCTTCGCATCCTCATATTTATAGCTATTTTCTATCCTGTCAGAAGTTGTATCAGGCATCTTAAGGAATGCATCTGTGCCGCTGTATCCGCAGGGTATGAGAAGAGAATAATTTGTCTTAATATAACCAAAGGGATTGCAGATAGATTTAGGGAAAAAAGAGAGCATAGGGATTGAAAGTCCATGCTCAGCAGATATTATTGAATCCAGGTAAGGGAACATTTGATGCCTTTACAGCATCTTATATAAATTAATATCTGTAATGG
>JAAXVZ010000086.1:1841-6026 GCA_013335235.1 Nanobdellota archaeon
CAGATATTAATTTATATAAGATGCTGTAAAGGCATCAAATGTTCCCTTACCTGGATTCAATAATATCTGCAATGGCCTGCCTTGTACGGACCATCTACAGGTACGCCTATATAGTCTGCCTGCTTTGCAGAGAGCTTGGTCAGTTTCACACCAAGCTTATCTAAGTGGAGCCGTGCCACTTCCTCATCGAGCTTCTTCGGCAGCATGTATACCCCTACCTCGCGCTTGGATCCCCAAAGATCAAGCTGGGCCAATACCTGGTTCGTGAAAGAGCTTGACATGACAAAGCTCGGATGGCCTTTTGCGTTGCCGAGATTCACCAGCCTGCCTCTCGACAGGAGGATTATCGAATGGCCATCCGGGAAAGTGAACATATCCACCTGCGGCTTGATATTAGTCTCCTTGACCCCTTTCATCTTCTCAAGCCTTGAGACCTGGATCTCATTATCGAAATGGCCTATGTTGCAGACAATCGCATGGTCCTTCATCTTCTGCATGTGTTCCAGTGTTATTATATCGCAGTTCCCTGTCGCAGTCACAAAGATATCTGCCTCTGATACAGCATCCTCAACAGGTTTGACCTCGAATCCTTCCATAGCTGCCTGAAGAGCGCAGATAGGGTCGACTTCAGTTACAATGACTCGCGCCCCAAAACCGCGCATGGAATGCGAACAGCCTTTTCCGACATCACCATATCCGCAGACGACAACTATCTTCCCTGCAATCATCACGTCTGTCGCACGTTTTATTCCATCAGCTAAGCTCTCCCTGCAGCCATAGAGGTTGTCGAACTTGCTTTTTGTGACAGAATCATTCACATTTATCGCTGGAAAGAGCAGCTTCTTTGCTTCCAGCATCTGATATAGCCTGTGCACGCCAGTAGTAGTCTCTTCAGAGACGCCCTTCATTTCTTTTGCTACCTTTGTCCATCTTGTCTTATCCTTCTGATAGACAGATTTCAGGATTGCCATAAGCTCACGGTAGTCCTCGCCTTCTTTTGAGTAGTCCTGGTCCAAGAGTATAGGATTGGCCTCTATCTCCACACCTTTGTGGATCATCAGGGTCGCGTCTCCACCATCATCTACAATGAGCTGCGGGCCTTGCCCTCCAAAATCCAGTGCTTTCAGAGTGTATTCCCAGTATTCTTTCAATGTCTCTCCTTTGTAGGCAAAGACAGGGACTCCTGCTGCTGCTATCGCTGCTGCTGCTGCGTCATTTGTGGAATATATATTGCATGAGCACCATCTTACCTGGGCGCCAAGCTGGACGAGTGTCTCTATCAGGACTGCTGTCTGTGCTGTCATATGCAGGCTGCCGGTTATCCTTGCGCCCTTCAAAGGCTTCTTGCTGCTGTATTTTTCTCTTAATGATATCAAGCCAGGCATCTCTTTTTCTGCCAGCATTATCTCTTTTCTTCCAAGGTCTTTTTGCGAAAGATCTTTAACATAATAATCTGCCATTAAATCACCCAATCTCTGTAATTATATGCATTTTATATACTTTTTTCATGATAACTTAGAAAATTTACAAGAAAAACAGCAAAGATAGTCAAATTTATTAACAATATTATCTATCTACATGTCATGAAATTAGACAAGCAGGATACTAAGATATTAGAGGTATTGCAGGATGACTCAAGGCTGACATCACGGGAGATATCAGAATTGACCGGGATCAGGCCAAGCACAGTGCATAGCAGGATAAAGCGGCTGAAAGATAAGGGAGTGATCGAGAAATTCACAGTCAAGACAAACAACAGCATGCTTGGCAAGGAGTTCATCGTCTACCTCCTGATAGCTGCCTCAAAGGAGATCCCGAATAAAGTATTCGCAGATAGCAGGATAGAAGAAGTGTATGGGATAACAGGAGAATACGATCTGATAATCAAATGCAGGTTCTCAGGGATAAATGAATTCAACAGGTTCATAATCGACCTGAGGAAACGGCCGGAGATAGAGAAGACCCTCACGATGGTCGGGACGATCGCGATAAAAGAATGAGCGAGGCCACTCGGAAATTTTATATACTCATATCCGTAAAATGGAATTATGACAGGAACTGAATTTGTCACGCAGATATTCATTGTCGTGCTATGTGGCTTGTTATCTGGGGTAGTCGCAGCAAAGCTAAAGATCCCAAACCCGATCCTCTTGATGATATCTGGAGCGCTGCTGAGCACAGTTTTCATCAATACCGAAAGAGTATTCTATTTCTCTTACCAGTCGCTTGCGAATATCAGCACGCTCTGCCTGATAATGGTCACATTCATTGCCAGCACCAAGCTGAAATTTAGGGAGACTGACACATATTCAGATCACGCTTGGAAGATACTTGCCATATTCTTTGTGCTCAGTTCTCTTTTTCTCGTAGCAACAGAGATAGCTATGACGACAGGCAATATAATCCTGGCAGCAATATTCTCCCTACTTGTGATCGGCGTAGGCACAAGGGAAGATGTCTTTCAACCTCATGATAAGAGAAACAGGGTATATGAAATAATGAAAAGAGAGACTGCCTTTAACTCTCCTTTCATCATCATTGCATCCATTATTTTCATCAGCCTGCTCCAGCTCAAGCTTAACCTGGCTGGAACGTTCCTTGGCCAGCTGATGCCGCTTGCCTTATATCTCCTGACAGGCGCTGCGTGTGGCATAGCGATAGGCCTCTTAATGCTCCGCATTTTCAGGAAGCTTCCGCAAGGGAAAGCCTCTACCCTTATCCTGCTAGCCTTCGCTTTGCTTGATTATGCAATTGCCGACAGTTTAGGAGGAAGCGGTATAATCTCTGTAGCGATTACAGGCTTTATGATCGGCAACTTCATCCGGCTTGGCAGAAGATTAGATGAGCCTTCTACAGCTATGATAGCAAAGGTCGCAGAGATAATTGTATTCCTCTTTATAGGCGCATACATCCCCACAGCCCTAAGCCTTGGCTTCCTCATGAGATCCATGGCAGTCTTTGCAGTGATAATGGCGCTGAGATTTGCTGCAGTGGTGCTTTCTTTCTATAGGGAGAAGTATTCTGCAAAAGAGAAAGCCATCCTCATATTGAACTATTATCCAGGTCTTGCTTCTGCAGCAGTGGTCTTTTTCCTCTTCAACCTGCAACTTGCCGATGGGACAAGGTTCATCATGCTGGATGGCGCAAGGCCATTCCTGGACCTATGGCTGATGGTGCTATGGCAAAGCGCAATCCTAGCCATTGCATTCAAAGCTATAGTCAAGAAAGAGATAGTAAACTGAAATCTATTTGTGATACCAATAAGCGTGGGTCATCACAATCAGGCCCCAGATAAGCGCCATCTCAAGGAAGAATACAACTATCCCAGGAACACCCAGAAGCAGCAAGACCGCCCCAATCACAAGATAAACTAGCAAATGGAGCCCAAGCCCCCTGATCAGGACATCTTTCTTGTTGTGTGAATGTGTGTGTTCAGCCATGGGAAGACTAGTCGCATCTGAGTTTAAATATTTTTCCAACTGCAAACCAGCTTATTAAAGCAGAACCTTAATAAAGAATTTTCATTAATCCATCTATATGCGCCTTGCATACCTCATAACTGTCTTGCTTATCCTGCAGTCTGCCATAGCTCTCGCCCCTGAGGACGCGAAGATAGAGTATTTTGTGAACGACTATGCCGGCCTGCTGACGTATGATGAGATCAGCTATATAGAACCTTTGCTAAAAGAGATATATGACTCTGGAAACGCGGAGTTCGCCATAGTAATAGTAGACACGTTGGAAGGCCATGATATCCAGGGATATTCCCAGATTGTGGCTGACGGGAACATAGGTGATCCTGAAAAAGATAACGGATTGGTATTATTGATATCAAAGGAAGACAGATCCTATTTTTTTGCTGTCGGGCGTGGGCTTGAACCATCTCTGCCAGACTCTGTTGTCGGAAGGGTCGGAAGGCAATACCTAGTCCCTAATTTCAAGGAAGGGAAGTATAGCCAAGGGATATATTGTAGACAAGATCTCAGAATATCTAAAAAACCAAGGAGTTATCTCCTTTTTCATAGATGGTCGAGGAGACATGCTTTCAGTAGGAGACTACGAAGAATCCGTAGAAGTTCAGCATCCCAGAGATAAGAGCAAAACTCTAGCACCAATAACTCTAAAGAACTCAGCAGTTGCCACCTCAGGAGATTACAAACAATATTACGGAAGTTACGAAAAAAG
>JAAXVZ010000308.1 GCA_013335235.1 Nanobdellota archaeon
CTGATTTTAATTATGCGTATAAATATTAAAAAAAAACGGCAACAGAATTTAGTCGCTTCTTCAGGTTGTGAAAGAAAAAAAGGCTGAGCAGCCACGAAAACAGTCCACCCCAAGAATACGATGCTTCAGGGAAACCCTTAAATATAGTGAAATAGCACTCCGGATTATGCTATCTGATATCCTACAGTACCAACAGAAGGAAAGGATTGGGTTTACATTCAATGGAATTGTAACTAATCAATTCCTAAGTACTTATGAATCCCATAGAGACGTTGCTGAAAATGCACGTGCATATCTTTCTAAACAAGATTGTCTGGATGCAATAGGCGGGACTTATTCTGGCTTATGGATATGCAAGCTTCCTGTATTGGGGATGAGAACATTGCTGCCATTCAAAGCAGACGGAAGCGTTTTCACCGGCGGCGAGATGATACATGTCAATAAGGATAATGTTGCAAAAACAGGCGATTATAATGCAGATCGGCTGTGGAGAGGGAAGAAGCTGGATGAGCAAGTCCAATTAAGCGAATTTGGTTATGCTAAGATTGAACTCAGTCAAAACAGCGTCAAACACAACAAAGATTCAGGAAATGCAGTGAACGGCATTTTTACCTACACGGATATTTTTTTCGCTCCAGGCACAGGGAGCTTGACAGGAATTAAACTTGGGTATATGTTAAATCAGGGTAGGTACTATGAGACTGCTGAAGTTTGCTATACATCATCACCTAAGAACTCGACTGCATGCGCGACACTGACAAGATCAGTCAATGGTCCTGAAGAAAAGTGGGTATTTGATGGAAATGGCAAGCTGATTGAAGGGAAGCATTCCTTTGAGACAGGCCTGGACTTGATGGAGACCATGAAATCTTTAAGCGCTCTCTTCCAAAAACCGGAAATCAAAATTGAGGATTTCAAAGAATTCGAACCATTAGTTTATACTCATTAAATCATTATTGGTATATACAAATTCTCACGGGGTTAAAAGAAAAAAAAGGCTGAGCAGCCACGAGGGCCGCCCAACCTCTAAACTCAGTGCATCAGGCAAGATCCACAGACCAAGCCCTTTGTTATTTACAGAAGCTCGATACCGAGCTCTGCAGAGAGCCTGTGTTTACTCTCAGCTTTCTCCTTTTTGTCGTGCTTACCCATGATCCAAGGGCTTCTGACGCCGGTGATTATTGTCATTACTGCAATTTTTCCCTTCATGTGATCTGAAACCCTAGCGCCCCAGATTACATTTGCGTCTTGGTCGAACTTCTCAGTCACTAGTTCGCCTGCTTTTGCGACCTCGTCCAGCGTCATATCAGGTCCGCCTTCAATATGGATGAGTGCACCTTCGGCGCCTTCGTAGCTTATCTCAAGCAGTGGGTTAGACAACGCCCCTGAAACTGCTTCTTCGACCCTGTTGTTGGTGTCTGACACGCCAACACCGATCGCTGCTACACCGCCGTTTTTCATTATGGCTTTGACATCCGCGTAGTCGAGGTTCACGAGGCTCGGGACTGCGATAGTCTCGACAATTCCTCGGATCATTGTTGCTATAAGCTCATTTGCGACAGCAAATGCCTGCTGTACCGGGAGGTTTCCCGCTATCTTTACAAGCCTGTTGTTGTCGATGACAATGACTGTATCTGCAAATTCTCTTAGCTGCTGCAATCCCATCTCAGCCTTATCGACCCTTGCCCTTTCTATCTTGAAAGGCATTGTGACTGTTCCAATTACAATTGAACCTGCATCTTTAGCAATGCTTGCTACAACTGGCGCTGCACCTGTACCTGTGCCTCCGCCCATACCTGCACAAACAAATGTCATGTCAACGCCTTTTAATTGTTCTTTAATTTCTGCCATTGATTCCTGGGCAGCTTCTGCT
>JAAXVZ010000087.1 GCA_013335235.1 Nanobdellota archaeon
TTCACAAAAAAAACCATAGAGATTCCACAAATCGATAAGACCTATTTACTGATATTCGCTCTCGGCGTTTCCACCGGCGCATTTACCTCCCTCCTAGTCACGCAGGTCCTGATGCGGAAAAAACGGAGATAGCTTTTTAAATAGGCAGGGACTCCAGGGTATAATAGCCGAATGTGCTGGAATTATTCCTGCGCGAGCTGCTTAGGCAATAAAAAAGCAGTAAAGATGTTCTTTACTGACTATACAATAGGTGGAAAAAATGAGCGAAGAGGAGTTATTAGTGCCAAATGACCTTTATCTAAAGGCAGGTATACACATAGGAACTAAGTTCAAGACAAAGTTCATGGACAACTTCATCTACAAGACAAGATCAGACGGACTCTCTGTCCTGAATGTCCAGAAGATCGATGAGAGGATTAAGGAGATGTCAAACATGCTCTCTAAATACGAACCACAGGATATCCTTGTGGTGAGCAGAAGGGAGAACGGATGGCAGCCAGTCAAGGTATTCGGGAAGATCATCGGCGCAAAGATATTTGCAGGAAGATACCCGCCAGGAATCCTCACTAACCCAAACTTGAAGAACCATATGGAAGCGAAGATTGTCGTGGTCACAGATGCGTGGCCTGACAGGAACGCTGTCCAGGATGCCTTGAAGATCGGCATACCTGTTATCGCATTGTGCGACACAAATAACCAGGCAAATAACATAGATCTTGTTGTCCCATGCAATAATAAAGGAAAGAAGAGCCTCGGCCTCCTGTTTTACATTGTAGCAAGAGAATACATGAAGTCAAGAGGAACAGCTGAGAAGGACATAAAGTTCACTGTTGAGGAATTTACGCCTGAATAAGGCTTTTATTGCTTTCTTTTTCTATATTAGAAGTGTCATTATCGACAAGCTGGCAAGGAAACTTAGAATCCCTCCAAAAATGTCAATTATATAGTGCTGTTTTGTAAATAGTACCGAGAGTGTGATTACAATGAATATAAACAGGAAAACATACCAATTCTGAAAATACAAGAGTGATAGGAAATAGCTGGAGGCTGTGGCCTGAAAAATATGCGCGCTAGGGCAGCCATTGGTATCTTTATCGTGAAGATATATAAATCTTAACATGCCATTAAGAATTCCTTTTCCTTCTATTTTCGGCCTCTTAACACCATTTGGGATAAGGAACCAGAACAATGAACTAAGCAATGTCCCTGAAATCAAAACCAGTATGAAACTATAGAACAATGACGTTCGGTATAATAGGATTATTGCAAGGCAAATATAGAAAAAATGAAGGACATATGGGATCACAAAAACAGGTATAAGTGGCACCTTTTCATCAAGCCTGGATTTCCAGTAATACCGGCTTTGCCGGCGGTTTAGGAAGATATAAAACAGAAGGGTCAATACAAAAAACAACAACAGCCCTGCCTTGTCCATTGCTCTACATACCTGGTCTTGGTTTATTAATCTTGCTTAATATTATAAATAAAGTCAGATTTGAAAAGAAGTATGCTACTAACTTATGTCCAAGCGCAGGAACTGATGCATGCATCAATACAGAAGAAGACTGAGCTGGATGTCTCACTAGATCTAGGGATATCAAAATCAAGAGTGAGGATAGAAGAAGGCAGATTCATCCTGCCAGATAACCAAGCTCTCAACCTTGACCATATGAGGAAGATAATAAAAAAAGACACGATCTGTTTTGTTGCAAGGGATAATGACGTGCTGCCTGCCTCGCTTTTCTCTGAAGAGACTAATAATTATTACAAATTAGTGCCCACAGCGAATTGGCCGACACTTGAGATATCTGGAATAAGGATGCATGTGACAAAAGCAATGGGGCCAAAAGAGGACACAGAAAGGAAGATATCTTTTGTCTCTCCTTGCACTGGCAAGGTCCTTGATACCTGTACTGGACTCGGATATACTGCAATCATGGCATCGAAGACTGCTGAAGAGGTACATACTTTTGAAAGGGATGAAAATTGCATAGAAGTCGAAAAGGTGAATCCCTACTCAAGCGCGCTTTTCACAGAAAAAAAAATAATAAGGCATCATGAAGATGTCTTTGAGGGCATAAAGAAGCTCCAAAGCGACTATTTCGACTGTATAATCCATGACCCGCCGAGACAGGCGTTATCAACCCTGCTTTATTCACAGGAATTCTACAACCAACTATATCGCGTCTCAAGAAAAGGTGTAAGGCTATTCCATTATACTGGCGACCCTGGCGCGAAGCGTGGGCTTGATATCAGGGCAGGGATAATAAAGAGGCTTGAGATGGCTGGATTCAAGCAGGTAGAACGGGTATTCAACGGCGTCAAATGCAGAAAAGGATAAATATAAGCGTGTTGGATTTCTGAAGATGTTAAGGCTAGGGGACGTCAGATCATCGCTATCTGATGCTAAGTGGATACGGCAGACCGCAAGACCCCTAGAGGTTGATAGTGAACACGCATTACTGGAATATTTTTCTTTTTCTGCAAAAGATATCATAGAAAAATATGAGCTTGATGCGATATGCTCAAATAATCTTCCATGGGAGATGACAAGCGTGCCTATACGCGCAATGGTCCTTCCGATAGAAGGAAAACTTACAACATTAGCGAATCCAAAGATCGTCTCGATGCTTGGTATAGAAAACGTTGCTAGTGAAGGCTGTGGGTCTGTGCGAGGTATCTATCTGGAAGTTGCGCGTAGGTTTGGTGCAGTTATTGATGCGTATGTCTTAGAGGAAAATAAATTGGCGAGACTCTGTTTACTAGGTTATGACGCAAGATGCGCTTTGCATGAGATAGATCACCTAAAAGGGGATCTGATTACAGAGAAAGGCAAGATTTTCGGGTGTAACTTAGGTGTCCCGTTTGGCAAGACGGGAACTGCACGATATTCTTTGGACCTTGTCCTCCATCATGAAGATTCTGTTTTTTGGAAAGTATATGAAAAAGGGCAGTCTCCTGTGGCGCTAAACTATGGGAGGCCTGTAAAGATCGCTTTGCCAGAAACAGGAGAAGTCAACAACTATCTTTCAGGAAAAGAGAGATGGCCGTTTTTACAAGGGAAACCAATACTATAATCATCCTATTTTAACTAAGCCTTTTTCTTCTTTCAGAACCCTTATCCCCTTACAAAAGGAAGGAGATAAATATAACCTCTCTTCCAGCCACTTTATGCTTCCGGATAATATCATTGCAAGGACAGGCTCTGTGATTGCAGATATAAACAAATCAGAGCTGCATGCCAGATGGGTGAGACAGCCTGCAGCATATGTTGATATAGAAAAAGATTATTCTGATCTCTGGCTCCTGTCCAGTGTGATGAAAGAGTTCTTAGGAAGAAATGACTGGGGCGCAGTAAGTTCAAATAATATCTATTGGCAGGAGACAGAGAATCCAATTAGTGTAATGGTTGTCCCAACCCACCAATCAAATAAACCAATCACATTAGTTAACCCTAAAATAATACGCACATCAGAAAAAAGGACTAGTCCTGGGCTTGAAGGTTGTGGGTCGATCGGCGAGCCACATTTTATTGTCAAAAGGCCATTTTCAGCAGAAATAGAGGCATATGTGTTAGAAACCAGTGAGACTCAAAATATTACATTATATGGGAGGAATGCCAGATATGCCTTGCACGAGGCAGATCATCTTGAAGGCAAAATAATCTCAGACAGTGGTATTTTTTGCGGGCTTCTGAGCCGCGCCTATTCTAAAAACATGGAGCTATTTAATGAGTTCTATCTTCGCCAGCTCACAGATATGTTTAGTTCAGGGATGCCACAGACATTAGCGCATCTTGTCCTTATCCATGAGGAAACGCCTGTATGGTATGCTGTACAAGATAAAGAGGAGATACCTGAAAGGGTCAGCTATGGGAAACCAATAAGCTTTGGGATTTTTGACAGCCCTTTTGCAAGAGGGATTTTATCCAGATATGGGCTCGCAGGGGAAATCAGCAGGAACAATTTCACTAAGACAAAGATTGTGTTTAATTAATAAGAGTGATCCCTTTCTCTTCTATCTGAAATCTTATCCTCTTGTCAAGGGAAGGGTGAACGTCTTTCTCGTTTTCCATCTTATACCTGACTAGCCTCGCATCACGGCCAAAATCTCCTTTATGCAATTCTATGACGCACTTGGAGTTATTGAAGATGGGTTTTCCGCCCACCATGGAAACCGTATCTTTGGTCTTTAAGTTAGCGTGGACCTGGTTTGTCACAAGGACGACTTTATCCATATCCCGAGCTATCCTTACTAATGTCTGGAGCTGCATTATCATCATTGCATTGACTTCTTTAGCATCATCCTGCAGTGCCCTCCTGTAATGCTTCCCAAAGGTATCTACAACAACTAGGCTTATCTTTGGATTAGAGCAAAGAGAATGCAATTTCTGTATCACATCGAACTGCTCATTATAAGTCTTAGGCTGGATGAGAAAGACTTGATTAAGGACTGCCTCAATATCTTCTGTATAAAGCTGCTTCAGCCGGAGTGTGTCAAATCCGCCTTCAGTATCTACATAGATTACCTTGCCTTGCCTTGAGGCTGATATTGTCGCAAGAAGGCAGCTTGTTGTCTTGCCAGAACCTGCATTCCCATATAGCGTAGTGACTTTCCCTGATTCAAACTTGCCAACCAATGCTTCTATTGCAGGATTGTTGCATGCTAGGGAATAGGGCATATCCTGAAAGAAAGGCTCCTGTCTTAAATATATGAGTTTTCTAACCGCCCGTGACAGGCAGTTGTCTATCTCCAAGCGATTGAATCGCTAAGCTTTATAAAACTCGGAAGAATCATCCCTATTATGGAAAAACTCATCAAAAATAAGGCTCACTTGATTGCTCTCGCGTTCATCCTTCTGTTTGGGATATACCTAAGATGGTACCATGTGGAATACCCTGTCATCGGTTACCATAATTGGAAAGCAGAGCATTATCTGAGCGAAGCGAAGAATTTTGCGCGTGAGGGTTTTTTCAAATACGGCTTTTTCGTGCCTATGAGAGACACAACTGAAAGTGTTGATGAGGAATCTGGCGGTGCGCACAACGACACATTTCCTACAATCTCTATTATAGTCGGCTTCTTCTTCATGCTGTTCGGTGAGAACCTTGCCCTGGCGCGCGTCATAAATATCCTGTTTTCCATCGGTACTGTCGCGGCATTCTACTTCCTGATAAAAAAACTGTTTGAAAAAGAGATACTGGCGCTATTGTCTGCTCTCTTGATGGCGATAAACCCCATGTATGTGTTCTTTTCACATAATGTTGATGTAATCAACCCTGGTGTTTTCTTTATGGTGCTAGGCGCATATCTTTATGTGTCATGGCATAAACGCCAGACAGAGATAAGGACGCTTTATTTTGCTGCTTTCGCGGTGGTTATGGCAATTATCACAAAATACACTTTTGTGGTGATTGTCTTCCCTATCCTTGCCACTTTCCCCTATAAGAAGTTCATGAAAAAAGAGAATTTCAAGCAGCTTGCTATTTTGGGAGGGATTGCTTCTATCTTTCCGCTATGGTTCACATACTCTGAACTCTATGTGAAAAAATACATATTCGGAAGGGCGCTTTCAGCAAATGTCCTTGATTCATATGAGATCACAAAACTTATTGATTTTTCAGTCATAAGCGATGTTGGGTTCTGGAACACTATGAACTATTATCTTCGTGATAATTTTACGATAATAGGCATTTGGTTTTCAATCATAGGCATGGTCTTATTCATATATCTCTTTTTCCAGAATAATGAGAAGTTTGGATATAGGTTCACATTAGCCTATCTTGCATCACTAATACTTTTTGTGATTGTGATGGGATTCAAGTTGTCTGGCCACAGCTATCACCAGTTCCCTGTCGGGCCGCTCATAATCTTCATGATGGCTTATTTCATATATGTGATAGGATTTAATCTGGAGAATCTGACAAAGGTAAAACACTTTTCATATATCTTCACAATAATAATGGTTTTTGTAGCTCCCTTGCCTTCAACAAGTGTATATGCAAGGTCAATA
>JAAXVZ010000088.1 GCA_013335235.1 Nanobdellota archaeon
AATATCCATTGGCTATTGCAACTTTACAAAAAACAATTAAAATTGCATATGATAATAATTTGCTTGGAAAAAATATACTAGGAAAACAAGGATTTAATTTTGAAATCTGAAACAATCGAAGTGATTCGAGAATTTAAAAAGGAGATACAAAATGATAAGTAATAAACCAATCAATTCAAGTGAGTATTATACAAAAGAATTTATGAAAGATGACTACTATAATGGTAGCGAACACGTAAAACAAAGGATGGTGAGCCTATATGGACCAATTGAAGAATAAAGCAAGTTTGGATATTCTGAAAACAGAAGACGGGATATAATTCCAGGAAAGACTTTATAGTGTTGCCTCTTTTTTAACTTCCCCATCATGACCCTCTTTAATGAACAATTTGCTTCTACCCTATATAAACTTTTCCACAAGAAAATTTATAAGCACTGATGGATTCAGGAGAATCATGAAACTAGTGCCGCTTATCGCGATGTTTCTCGCTGCATGTGCATTTCTCTCAGCATTCATGTTGCATTGGGATTATCCCTATCCCTATCATCAGGATGAGTGGCAGCATCTTGCCATAAGCAGCTCATATGCCAGCCGAGGCTATAATGACCAGATTAATCCATATTCCGGCGAGCCTTTTGCTCATTACGACCTTGAGTCTGGTTTTCATCTCCTGGTTTCCGGCATGCTCGTGATAGAAGGCTCTGATGGAGTCTTAATGCAGAAATACCTTGCAGGAACATTCAATGCCATAACATGCCTTATCCTTTTCTTTTCCCTGCTAAGGATCCTAAAGGACCTGCAGGCTGCGGCTGCAGGAGCAATAGCGTTCATAATGATCCCGACAAACGTGAATATACTTGGGAAGGATTATTTCCTTCCTCTGACTGTTGCGTTCCTTCTTGTGTACATGTTCTTCGGCATAGTCTCTGACAAAAATATAGAGAGTGGAAAAAAGACAATCCTTGCTGCGTTGATCTGCCTGTCTCTTCTTTTTGTCTATCCTCCTGCGCTTATCATGGTACTGGTTAGCTCTGCACCTTTTTTTGCTTTTAACTTTAGGAAGGTACGCATAGGATGGTGGCAGCTTGCGCTCGTAGCCTGCGGAATTGCCATTATTGCCATATTTATATGGAAAGGCCATCCGATATCAAGCATCAGCTACATGCTTGGCCTCCTGGTGTTCGAGCCTGGATGGGGGAAACTGGAGACAACATTCTTCATCCCTGCGCTATTTGGGTTCGGATCTATGGTGTTTGCTGCAATAGGGCTTTACTCTGTATTCTATGGAAACGCAAAGAGGCTCAAATTTTTCGGGATCGCTGCGATGTTTGCGCTTGGGATAACTGCTTTCTTCATCGTATTCAGGTATTCTGTGGTATTGCCATACTCACGGGCAGTCCTTTTCTCTATGCTTTCTCTCTGCCCTCTTGCTGGAGCTGGTTTTTTGGAAGCAAAAAAATATATCGAGGATAAGTTGCATCTCAATGCATATTCCTACCTCCTTCTCCTTGTCCTTCTCCTGAATTTCATACCATACCAGCACCAGATAGACTATTCCAGATACAAACAGGCAGGAATAACAGATGCAGATTATGCAGCCCTGATGTGGGCCAAGGATAACCTCCCTAAAGGCGCTTCCATAGCTGTCCCTTATCTTGCAACTTCTGCAGTATATCCGATCTCCGGCTTGAAAGTCCTAGGTTTAGTGCCTGGACCTGTAGAAGCCGGGTCCCAGCCCGATGCGTTCAGGTTCTTTTCATCTGACTGCGAAACACAGAAGACTATCCTGATTGAAAACAAGGTGCAATATATAATCAGCAGATCTAAGCTGGCATGCAGCACCTATAAGGTTATTTATTCAGAGAATGACTTCATATATCAGCTCATTTGAGGATTTTCTGGAAGAACCTGCCAAACCCGGTCTTCCCTATTGTGCTGGTCAGCCGATACATCGGAAAGACAATCGATCCCCTGAACCTGCCTGCAAATTCCCTCATCTTCAAGTTCGCCTCTGCCTGTTTTGATAGTTCATCCCTGAGCGAAGCTATCTGTGCCCTGAGATCCTCCTCAGAACGCACCTTGTCCTCAAGCACCTGGCTGAATCTTTGGTCATACTTAGCAAGCTCTCTTGCAAGAGTCTCGTTTGTCGCAAGCTTATCATCCCGGATATACTCAAGGTCAGTTATCTTCGCCTTCATCGCCGGAATCGCCTCCCTGAAGTCAAGACAGCCCTCTGCAGTCCTTTTTTCAGGCTTTGAGCAGAACTCGTGTATAGGACGTATAGTCTCTTCAATATTGAATCCAACCTGTATTTCCTTTTCTATGTTCCGTGAGCATCGTTCTATAGTCTTCCTGTCTTTCATAAGGAAGAGCGCTTCCCTGATCAATGACTCTGCGTCTCCTACCGGGATTACTGCACCCATCTTCTTCGAAGATATGAGCTTTGACAGGTCATCATTGTCTGTGCATAATACAGGAACTCTGGAGTTCAATGAATCCACAACCCTTGTCCTATATGAAAGCTGAGACTCTGTGGTATTGTATGAAGTCACAACAGTGAACATCGCCTCTTCATATGCACACAGCCTATCTTCCGGGCTTATCCAATCGATGAAGAATATGTTCTTGCCTAGCAGGCCAAGCTTCTTTGCTTCGCTGACTGCCTCATCATAGTTATTCTGGGTGAGCTCCCTTATGTGCGGGTTCAGGCCGCCTGCAAACACAAGACAGGCAGCTGGTTCAGCCTTGCTGATGTCCTTCATCGCCCTGATCAAGGTCTTGTAATCATACCACGAGAACAGGCTGCCAAGCCACAGCATTATCTTCCTGTCCTTGCCGACTGCGCTTTCAAGGACTTTCCTCTTCTCAGCCTCCGGCTTCTTCTTTTCAGGAGCATATGGCGCAACAGCGATCAGGTTATTTTTTATGGTGTTTATGCCAAGCATCGCAAGCATGCCTGTATAGAAATGCTTCTGCATCTCATTGGAGCATACAAAATAATCTCCTTCAGAGAGCGCCAGGTAAGTCGGGATTACACCATCATGCATGAAGAAGTCTGAGCTATCTCCTATGCTATGCGCCATGGACTCGACAGCTATAGGTGTTGTCAGATCGACCAGGGTCGGGATCCGCCTTATCTTATAGAAATATTTCCAGACATACGCAGACAATGGCACTATTGCGACATCAAACTCTTTCTGGATGTCTTTTAGACGGATGCTGTCCCAGCTGATGAATGAGATCCCCTCCTTGAGATAATCCTTGGCATGCGATAGCTCTGCGATAGAGACCTTATGGCCTTTCTTTGTAAGGGAAGTGGCAATCGCCCATAACCTATATCCCGGGCCAGACAGCTTGTCATCTGGATAGAACATACGCTCGTAAGAAAAGCACACCACCCGACTCATTCCAGAGTGGTGAAACGAATCTGTTTATAAAAATCTTCCTAGCTAATCTGTGTATGCGCAATTCACCAGCGCATGGCAGTTTATAGCGCATGAATCCATGCTCTTTAGCACTGCCCTGTTCTCTTTTGAGTTCCATACTTTGTGAAAAGGCATCTCTGATACAAACCCACTGACCATCTCCGGGCATATTGAGACATTCCCATCAGGCCCTATATTCACCACCCGTGCCCCTACACTGCACCCCAGATGCCTGATTGAAGTCTCAGGGTTCCTGAAATACCTTGAAAACGCCTTTAGCTGGCTTCTTGGATTTACAAGCTTCCTGCCTCTTTTTTCGTCAATTGAAGAGATAACCCTAGCTACATCCTCTGGATCCTGCGGCCAGAGCTCTTTGCAATGAAGATACCAATCATCGCCTAAACTAGAGTTGAATATCTTGCTGACTGCCTGAAGAGTATGCTTAGATAACCGCGTATCCTCTTCAATCTTATCGGCAAGCAGGGGCAAGGATGCATAGTTAACCCCGCATATAACTGTATTTATATTGATGTTCCTGAGCCCTGCATCATGCAGATGGCTGATAGCGGCCATAGCCTTGCTCAGCGCACCAGGTATCCCTCTCATCAAATCATGTTCTTGCGGAAGAATACTGTCGACTGAAACAGATATATTTCTCAGGCCTGCAGATCTTAGCGTCTGTGCGGCCTGCCTTGTGACAAGATAGCCATTCGTGTGAAGCCAAGTGTCAAACCCAAGGCGCTCAGACTCTGCAATCAGGTCTGGCAAATCAGGGCTCAGCAGGCTTTCTGAGCCTGTGAAAGATACAGATATCCTGCTGTCCCTGTAACTGGATCGGATATCTTTCAAGATCTCTTTCCATCGCCTGCCAGAAAGGACTTCTTTTGGCCTGCTGTCTTTTTTCCAATTATAGCACATCATGCACTTGGAATTGCATACCTGCCTGAGATTGATATTGACCATCTCCGGCGCAGGTACGTGCTTTTTTATGAAAAAGCCATAAAGAGGTATCATTGGCGGCCACCGTTAAGACTATGCGAACCATGCAATTTAGTGTCAAGATTTGCCAAAATAAAAAATATCTTTATATCAATTATCGCAAGCTCTGGGTCAGCAATATCCGATAGAAGCATCCTGAATACAGTATATGCATTTGACATCTCTTTTTTTATTAGGCCTGACACAGTATATGGCTTAGGCCATGCGTTGAATGACCATCTATGATAGGTTTCTGCCAAGGTATCAATGTTATCCTGCCTGATATGGATCACCCTTGCGGAAGGAGCATATATCATACTTAAACCTTGCTGTGTCAGTTTCCCTGAGAAATCCACATCCTCATAGTTTGATATGAACTGCTCATCATACTTCAATTTTCCTATTGCTTTTCTTGAGAGCAGTGTATTTGCCCCGAAAAGGAATCTTGGTGAGCATCTTGCACTGCCCCAGTGCTGCCTCATGTGCCTTGACCTCCACCTTGAGAAGAGATCTATGCCATCTTCCTCTACCATGCCAGACGCCATCGCGGCGCCAGACTGAAGCTCGTTCCATAGTATGCCTAGCCATCTCTCTTCAGCGACGCAATCAGAGTCAAGGCTTGCGACAAGGTCAAACTTCGCATGCTCTAACGCGATGTTCCTTGCCGCAGCCAAACCCGGCCTGTCCTGCCTGATTATCTGCAACGGTATCTTAGATTTGATGCTGCGGACTATCCTGACTGTGCCATCCTTTGACCCTGCATCTATGATCAATATCTCAGACGGCTTCAGTGAAAGCCTCAGTATAGAAGAAAGGCAGCGCTTGATAGTCCTACCAGAGTCTTTTGTTGGGATATAGAGCGTTATTCCCTGCATGATGATGATAATGCGCAAAGGTTATTTAATCTATCTGGCGAATTCGAATAGGCCTGCCTCCTGCAGGAATCTTTTTGCTTTCTCGTTTGTCTCATAGTTCCCGCAATGGCTGCAATCCTTGTCGATGAGCCTGTATCCTGGCTTGAGCTGGATGTTCTCCTTTCCACCAGACCTAGCAGCAGATCTCATACCAATATAACGCCGGGACTTCCATATGTACTCGAAACTGGACCTGTGCTTCAGATGCTCTACACGCTTGTCGATGCAGCAGAAGGATATGTTCCCATCACCCCATATCCTGGAAAAGAGATAGCCGACAAAGCAGCCATCAGAGACAGCTGAGTCATACCAGTCATTTGACTTGTTCGCGTTTTTCAGCTGGAAAAGGATATTGCCGTTTATGTGCATCCTGTCCTTATACTTGGCAAATACCGGCTCAAGCTCTGTCAACACGTATCTTTTCTCTGTGTCACCAAGCTCGATTATCTTTGCGTCATCATTGTGCGCCAGCTGGAACCGGACTGAGTTTGCCCCAATAGAAAATGCCCAGTCTGCCATATCACTTATATCTCTGTAATTATCCTTGCATAATACAAATATCATTATCAGCGAGGGGGTGTTTCCCTTTTTCTTGCTGATAAGGTCTTTTAAGTCAGCCTCGATCTTCATAAAAAGCAGCTTGTCCTGCTTTGGGTGGACCCTGACAT
>JAAXVZ010000089.1 GCA_013335235.1 Nanobdellota archaeon
CGTGTAGTGCCTAGATAGCGGATCTTACCGAACGCTCTATCATCTCTTCCTCTTTCAATGCCTTGACTATTACTGAGATCATACCAGGAACACCTTATTGTCGAAAGCCGCCTTCCATATCAGGAGGCGCATATATACAGCTCTCATATAATATAATGGGATGAATATTAAGTCTCTTTTCTTTTTTATCCTTCCGTTGACAAAAAGAAGGATCATCAATGGAGGGAAGAGCACAAGGAGAAGATCCTTCGGCTTGACAACGAAGCGGAACATATAATGTTTCCACCCATACACTTTGTACAGCAGCACAAGCCCTTTGACCTTCCTTGCGTTCCTCAGGAAAGCGCGTATCCCCCATTTCTTCAGCTGGTGGCGTACGCACATGGACTCTGAGAAAACGATGCTGCCTTTCAGCATCATCCTGATCGCAAGCTCCCTGTCCTCATAGTATTCCTTGAAGTCAGATGAGAACATCCCTGCTTCCAGGAGAGCGTCTTTCCTGTACGCCATGTTGCCTGTCATGTACTGGTGGCCATGGAGGTTCTCGACAATCTTATCTGAGATCGAGTTACTTGGGCTCGAAAGAATTATCTTTCCCTCGACGCCTATATTATCCCCGAAAGCCGCAAGCCCGCTTGCCAGCCATGATTTGTCTGCATAACAGTCTCCGTCAATGAAAAATATGAAGTTGCTCCTTGCCTTGTCTATGCCCTTGTTCCTGGAATACACCGCACCCATGTTCCTGGCGTTCCTGAAATACCTTATCCTCCTGTCCCTGAAACCGGCCACTCTCTCGATTGTCGCATCTGTGGATGCATCATCTACTATTATCAATTCGAAGTCTTTCTCAGTCTGGGACTGGATGCACCTTATAGACTCAGAGATGAACTGCGCCTCATTATGGGCGATCATCACTATAGATGCTTTAGGCATACTCATCTGATGCCACCTCTGCGACGCGCGCCCATATCCCGGCCACCTTGAGCGAGAAGATAGGCAGATCATCTTTTATGTTGACTCCGACCCTGTCAAGGCAGAATATGTCGCTGTACTGGTTGACTGTGCCTTTCCTGATGCCGCAGGCAGCGGAGAACCCGAGAGACATCACTATATGCTTTGTTGTCTTTGTCAGATCCCCGCTCGGATAGCAGAAAGTCTCTGCCTTGGTCCCAAGCTTTGTCTCCAGGATCTTTTTTGACGTGCCTATCTCTGCCTCGATCTCCTTCTCATGTAAGCTCGATAGGAAAGGGTGGCTGTGCGTATGTGCGCCTATCTCAAACCCATATGAATGCAATTCCTGCAGCTGCTTCCAGCTCATGAAGCCGTTCTCTTCGCTCCATTGGACACTACCTAGTTCCTGCGATAGCTGCCTTAGGGCTTCAGCCCTCTCCCCCATCGCATATCTTGACAGGAGCCTGTGCAGTATGCTGACAGAAAGATCCCTTGACCTCTGCGAGGCCAAGTCTAGCTCAATCTCTTTTCCGTCGAATATGAATGTGTATTCCTTCCTGCCGGTGGTTTTCACCATCAGCCTCAGCTTGTCCCACCAGGACAGTTCTTTTGTCCCGACATATCCTGTGACTGCAAATAAGGTCGCAGGGAACCCGTGCTCTTTCATGTCAAGGAATGCTTTGTAATTGTTAATGTATCCATCATCGAAAGTTATGGCGATTGTGTTCTTCTGGAATCCCTGGCCTGACTTCAGGCGGGAGATGATCTCCTTCAGGGATACGACATTATAGTGCCTCTTCAGGTAATCCATCTGCTGATGGAATCTTTCAATGTCTATCTTATGGTACATCAGTATTGTCGGTTCCTTTGCCGGGAATAGCCGGATATAGATGCCAACCTGGCCGGTATAGTAGAGGAAAGACGCCACAGACTGCTTTATGCGGTCAGAGATTCTCATATAGGCGCATCACCTCCGGGAACATCTTATCTGCAGAATAATTTTCTGCCATCATCTTGCATGCATGCGCATAGCGCTTATGGTCTTTTAGCAGCAACTTAAGCTTATCTGCGTATTCGTCCGGGCCGGCAAGCGACCCTGTTTTACCTTCGACAACAATGTCCGGCATGCCTCCTACAGGAGTCGATATTATCGGGAGACCGCATGCCAGGGCTTCAAGAGCTGCATTCGGCAATCCTTCATACAGGCTTGAGACCGCAAAAACATCGCCTGAGGAGAGTATGTCCGGAACCTCTTCATTCGGGACAGAGGGGAGGAAGACCGTCTCCTTCCCTGCAAGCTGCCTTAGTGCCTGTTCCTCTTTCCCTGATCCTACCAAAAGAAGCCTGCATCCTGCAGACTTGCATGAATCTATCAGCAAGGGAAGGTTTTTCTCTCTCTCAAAGCGGCCGACATATACGACGACTTTCTCATCTTTCCTGAATCCGTATTCCTCTCTTCTGGAACGGGATCTCACGAACCGGGATATATCTATGCCTACAGGAATTGTCCTTATCTTACCGGCAAGACCCGGATATTTCCCAGAATAATACTGTGTGTTCTCTTTAGATACAGATATGATAGAGTCTGCAGCAGACAGCCCTCTCTTTTCAAGTATTCCGAACAAGAAGCCCGCAAGCTTCCCTTTCTTTAGCGCCACATTCTTTGCGTGGCTGCCATTCAGTGTGACTATCTTCCTGCCCTTATGAAAGGCAAAAGGGATTATCCAATCAGGCCTCTGGGCATTGATGACAGCGTCAGGCTGTATAGGGAATCTCCTGAATAGTGACATGAGAAAAGAGATGTTGGATTCTCCCGGCCTCCGGTTCGCCTCAATGACATCATAATGTACCTTCCTTATCTCCTCCCCTTCCTGCCTCTTTGCCAGGAACAGAACCTCATATCCGTGAGAAGAGAGATAGTCTGCGAGGTTCCCGGAATATATGCCTATCCCGCCTATGACTTTTTTCCTCGGGTCTGAATCCGCTATTATGACAGCCTGCCTCATAGGAGCTCCCTCAGTATGACTTCTGTCGTGTCTTCAAGCCCTGAGACAACCGCCTTTGCTTTTTTTCTGTAATGCTCAGGAGATTCAAGGCTGTCAAATGCCGTAAGGACGTCCTGCGAAGGGATTATCAACCCCTCTTTCTCAAGACTACTATTGACAGACATCACCCTGCCGCCGGTATATATCGCAGGGACGCCTAGCAGCGCAGCTTCCCTTGCAATAGTGTCGCCTGACGTTATCACAGCTCTCGCGCCTGCAATCGTCTCATAGAAACCCGGGAATGGCGGCTTCACCAATTCAACCATGCCACCATACTCGCCTGAATAGCCTTCTTCAGGATAATAATATATTTTGTAGCCACGCTTCTTCAGCTCCCTGAAAGCTGATGTAAAATCCGTCCTCTTCAGGTCTTTGTAGTTCAGGCTGATAGGCGCGACATCCCTGACAAAGACATGCTTGCCTTTCCTGCTGCCGTCCTTGAACCCCTTCAGGTATGCAAGCTCCTTGTATCCATTATAAGTCACAGTCTTCCTTGACCTGTAGGGGACTGACGCAGGGATGACCAGCTTATCTGCGAACATCCTGCAGAGAGCGAAGTTAGACTTGTGTTCATAATCATCATAGAACAATACAGACCTTGTAAAGAAAAGCTTTGCAGCAATAGCAGGGTAGAACCCGAAACTAGTTACTATATCAAACTTCTGCTTTATGAATAGTGAGACGAATCCGAGCTCGCGCAGGATTAGGCCGAAGAGTTTCCCTAGCTTCCCCCTCCTGTGCTTCCCTAACGGGACTATATTAAACCCGGGATATTCCGCCCTGGCAAAGGACAGCAAGTCTCCCCGTTCAAGGACAGTTATCAGTATCTCATTGCCTTCCCTTAGCCTGGACAGGGCATTCTTATAGAAATTGACATCTGCCGGATGCACCATATCCACAAGTATCCTTGCCATGCAGCCTCCTAGAACAGCAGTATCCCTGTCACGCAGAAGAACAGTGTTATCATGTAGAGCCATAGCACTGCCTTGCCTTCTGAGAGCCTGAAGACGCTGACTATCCAGAACTTGAGGGATTTATATTTCATGGTCGCAGGCGCCTCTATTGTTCCGTCATGCCTTATCCTGCCGAATTTCACATCCGGAAGCCTCCTGATGACGATTGTGTATGTATCCATGATGAAGTTTATTATATGAGGTATCAGTATCCAGATGCCGAACCACAGGAATCCATTGACTACCAGCAATGAGCCTATGGCTGCTCCGACAAGAAGATCCCCGGAATTTCCGGGCAGTACTTTTGCGGGATAGGATGTGCTTGGGAAAAATGCAAGGACAGCGCCAAGTATAGGCACAAGATAAAGGAAATATGTAAGCTGGTGCACCATGAAAGATTTTACAGCGATAGATGTAAGGAGGATTATGGAAAGGCCCTGTGTCAGGCCATTGTATCCCGCATGGAGATTTATCATGTTCGCGACAACCATGATATATACAGGGACTATCAGCATTGAATAGAGCACGCCTATCTCATATCTTGCGAAGAAAAGGTTCAGCTGCGTATCGTGGACAAGGCTGGCCATAGGCAGACTTAGGATAAGGAGGGCGAAGACCTTATCATATCTCTTCTTGAACGCGAACAGGTCATCCACTACACCATATAAGCCATAGACAATTATTATGAAATAGAAGATGAACAGGGAGCCAAGATTGTCTTTTGAAAGCAGAATCTGGGACAATGACAACGAGACCAGCATGCCAAGGAATATCGCAATCCCGCCCATGCTGGGGACCTTGGCCTTGTTTGGCTTGTACTTGTCCTCTACAGTATAATCGTATTTCTTCAGCTTGTCTATGACAAAAGGGACACCCCACATTGTGATAAAGAAGCTATAGAGGAATATCACTGCGATCTTGTAGATGTACTGGATGTTTTCTTCGATGAATGCCATTTTAGCGCCGCTCTAGTGGCAAGAACAGCCCTGTTAATAAACCTTTGCTGCAATCGCCGCTACAATTTATACCACCAACTAAGATTGAAAGTTATTTAAATCTTCCTCTACTTCCTTTGAGCGTGAAGGAACCGCCAAAACCAAAAGAAGAGGGATTCTATGCTATCCTTTTCATCGCGTCGATTCTCGGCATAATCCTGGCTTTTGCCCTGTCGATGCACTTCAGGCAGGCCCTTTATGATCGGCCTGACCGTTTCAGCGAAGTGTTCTTTCCTGATCCCGAGAACCTTCCTAATTTCATTTCCCTCGGGCAGAATTACTCTTACAGCTTTGTCATCCGCAGCAGCGAGGAATCTGCAAAGAGGCTAAACTACACAACAGGGATAGAGCTATACAAGATTTACAATATTACAGAATCCAAGTATGGCTGCGTGGCAAGATACCAGCCAAAGATATTCATGGACTGGACCAATGAATCTGTCGAAGATTGGCCTTATACAAGAGATAGGCTGTTCGATCAGGTGCAGAGGCTGATGGTTAAGCCCAATTACATGACAAAGATAAACTGGTCTTACTACACTATAGAGGCATCGTTCCCTCCTGTTTCCGGGCCAGGCGAGCTTGTGTTCTATTTTTCAGATGAGAATAGCTTCAAATACAAAGTCAGCCTGGACCAGTCCGTAAACAGGACCATGATAAACGGGGCTGTCCTCGGGTATAGTGACCTCTCAAAAGGCAATAACCTCCTCCAGATAAAGGCCAGGGAAGGGAACGTATCTGTGTTCCTGAATTCAAAGCCTGTTGCCAGCGCTGCAATTTATAATATCTCGAACGGGACTTTCGGGATCGCGACCCAGGATAGCTATATTGTCATATCTTCTGTCCTTGTTTACCAGGACAGGCCGCTTGCTATACCTGACAACCCGGCGCTGAAGAGATATGCGATAAGCGACGGGTTTATACACGGGCTAATAGGAGAGATAAGGGGATTCAGGTCAAGAGCCCTCTACCTGCAGAGGACATATGATGAGTGGAACCATACCATAAACTGCGAGAAGGAATCATTC
>JAAXVZ010000090.1 GCA_013335235.1 Nanobdellota archaeon
GAAAGAAGAGAAAAAACATGTTTCAGTGGAGCAAGAGCTGCCGCAGGCAGCTGAAGAGAAAGCAAGACCTGGCATCCTCGGAGCGATATCTGACACAATAACAAAGGTCTCTCTTTCAGAAAGCAAATTTGATGAATTATTCTGGGACTTCGAACTATCCCTCATGGAGAACAATGTCGCGGTGGAAGTCATAGAGAAGATCAAGTCAGACCTTAAAGCAGACCTTGTCAACAAGAAGCTTGCAAGAGGCTCGCTCGATAAGGCAGTCCTGGATTCTTTGCGGAGATCTATAGAGGGCTTGTTCGAGGCAAGGCCTACTGACTTAGTGAGCCTTGCTGCAAAGAAAAAACCGTATGTGATCGTCATGGTAGGGATAAACGGCGCCGGCAAGACAACAACTGTCGCAAAGCTTGTCAGCATGTTCAAGAAGCACAACCTTGAGTGTGTTGTCGCAGCATGCGACACATTCAGGGCGGCGGCCATCCAGCAGATTGAAGAGCACACAGACAAGCTTGGCGTGAAGCTGATAAAGCATGATTATGGGTCAGACCCTGCTGCTGTCGCGTTTGATGCTATAGAGCACGCCAAGGCAAAGGGAAAAGACATAGTCCTTATTGACACTGCAGGAAGATTGCATTCGAACACAAACCTCATGGCTGAGCTGGAAAAAGTGATCAGGGTGTCAAAGCCTGATTTCAAGCTATTTATCGGCGAGAGCATTGCAGGAAATGATGTTGTCGAACAAGTCAAGCTTTTCAATGAGAAAGTAGGGATAGATGGGATAATACTCGCAAAAGCGGACATTGATGAGAAAGGGGGTGCAGCGATCTCTGTGTCATATGTCACAGGGAAGCCTGTGCTATATCTTGGGATGGGACAGGGCTATGATGACCTCATAGAATTCGACAAAGAGAAAGTCATATCACAGCTATTCTAGGACTTCCTTTTCTTTATCGGCATGCTTTTCCACGCATCGTCTGTCTTCTGGAATACTGCAAGAGGTTCTCCAGTATCATTCGGAGGCCAGACAATAATCTTCCCTTTGAAGACTGTCGCATGAGTCTCAATCCCTATATCATGGTTCATCAGGTCAATGCAGTCAAGCACGCTGTCCCTGACTGACCCGATTGGATTTCTAGGTTCCCTGAAGCCGAAAAACATGGTCCCGACACCCTCTTTCAGCAATGTCTCATATACCCTGGCGGCATCTGGTCTGATCTTATTGTCTGACTCCTTCCTTTTCTCAAAGCTGCTTCCGCCGGAATATATCACCTCCATAGAACTATAGACCAGATAGATATAATGAGCATCGCCATATATGGTCCGCAGAGGGTCGAACAGATTTGATGCCAGGTTATCTATGCCCCCTGGTATCTCGTTCACCTTTGTCTCATTCACGACGACATAACGCTCATCCCCGCTCCTGAAGACAAACAACCCGTCTATCTCCTTTATCACCTCATAGGCTTTGCCTTGTTTTTCAAGAAGCACAAGGTTTGGCGATCTCTTGACTTTCAGGATGTTATCTTCCGAGTGTGCGAATATATGGCCTTCCTGATAGTCCTCATTCTCAAATTCAGCAAAGCCTGAATGTGAAAGCCATGAATGTATATTTGCCCATGCGACTCTTTCAGCAAGCCTGCCAGATACATCTCCTTCTGCTGCGTGCCTTCCATACATGAGGCTCGTTTCCTGGAATTTTGTAAGGTCAGACCATGTCAATAACGGGTATCGTATGCCCCTGAGCTTGTAGTCCGCGACAGTCCATTGCGGCTCGACCTCACCCACTTCAACTGCGTTCTTGAGTCCATATGTCGCAATCTTGCCAATGTATCCTTGCCACATCCTCAGCCCATAGCCTGAATCCAGCTTAGCAGGAGCATAATTCGACAAAATACCA
This sequence comes from Nanobdellota archaeon, assembly GCA_013335235.1. Classification (GTDB taxonomy): domain Archaea; phylum Nanobdellota; class Nanobdellia; order Woesearchaeales; family GW2011-AR15; genus JAAXVZ01. The sequence goes on from JAAXVZ010000090.1 coordinate 1,901, forward strand.
TATATGTCTTCTATCGCCATATCCAAGGGGATTTTTAACTTAATTAAATAGGTTATCAGATATTCTCAGTTATCTCAGGTATTTTTAAATATAAGTCCATTTTATAGCATAATATGCCATTCTTCGACGAACTTAGGCTTCTGCTAGAGGCGGACAATAATGCAAGGCATATGCGTCCTGCAAAAGAACTGCCTGAGGATATCAGCGTTGTAACTTTTTCATATAAAGGCAGTAAAGGGTCCCTTGGCATCAGATATTCTGTGGAGGACGAAAATCATATTGCCTTATACAGGGTAGATGTGGAAGACGCAGATACTGAACTTCCGCATGGCCTTGTCCAGAAACTGACAGAGAGATATGGTGAACCAGATGGACGCAACGGCATGCTCAAATGGCAGGTCCATTCCCTCCCAAGGGTCGCTGATATCCAGGAAGAAGGATTCCTCCAACAGTTCTATGGCGCATTAAGTCTCAAAAGTGAGGGCTATTCTAGATCAGAGATTGAACATGCCCTAAATTCTGCCGGTATCTTGAAAAAAGACTATCAAAGCGCGATAAACAGCCTCTGGAAAGAGGGCGCAATAAATGGCAACAGGCTCATGGGCTATTTCATACCTTAGGCTATCCAAACATTTTTAAGCCACCATTGCCTATAGCCATGCATGAGAAAGAAGGGCGTGTCCCAGCTTGACTGGATAATGAGCCTGGCTATTTTCCTATTATACCTCATCTGGTTCTTCTCATTTCTTATGCCTAGGGCCGTCTTCACAACAGGAAAAGACGCATATATCTCTGTCCTGCAGGATAAGTTTGAAGAGGAATTCACAGATGAAGACTCACGTCTGCCATTGTTCCTGTTCACAAATAACTCTGGCACCTATGTCTCCATTGTGAATTACACACGGAACGAGACAATGATGTTTGAAGACGGGGAGGATTTCATAATATGGAACGGGAAGATGATATTCCTGGCAAATATCTCACCGGAAAAAAAAGTCTGGTGGCTTGTCCCTGGAACAGACACAGAGGATAACCATTCAGAGATAGATGTTGAAGACGACTCTGTCTCAATCACAGATATGACAGTCCGGCTGGATGAGTCCATGCCTGACAGAGCTTCATATATAGACAGGGAGAGATTTGAGGTAATCTCATACACGATGAACGGTGTCACTTTCAATCCGGAGAACAGCAGCTATAATAAGACTGGGCTTGCTGCATTCTATATGGCAGAGCGCCAGAATATAAACCATACATCTGTTATCGTCGAAGGTGCTAGCGAGATAAACAATTTCATAACATATGCCGATTATGGTGGGACCTACCAGTTCGAGATATACTTGGACCTATACAGGTATGATGAATATCGCTCGGACAATATAAATTACGGAGAGCTTCCTCATGATGATGCGGTGGTGAATGTAGACTATTATTCTGATGTACTCCGGCTCTATGATGATGAGAGCAGCCTGTATATTTATTTTGACCGTGAAGCACACATCAACATCACAGATTACAATAGCACACTGACACTGAAGCTGACAATCCCTGTGTCAGGAAACACCCATTACAAATATGTCTTTGACACTTCAGAGAGAGATAGGGATGAATATAAGTACGCATTCGGTTTAGAAGATATAAAATACAGCATAAACCTTTCACGGATAGATACGAACTACTCATATTACAAGCAGAGATGGCGCATCCCTGAAGAGAGGGATTTTGTGATATTCCTTTATGAGAACACGTCTGAGCTTTCATTGGATGACCCTTATATGCAGCTTGGCACCTATGACCCGGGACTAAAGCCTGTCTTTGCTCAGTCAAAGGTATCGAGATCATTCGAAGGGCCTGTCAGGGTGAGGTACCTGATATGGTAAAGAAAGCATTCATAAAGACAATGGAGATAATACTGGTTGCGCTTCTAACATCGATATTTGTCCTTTCGATACTGCCAACCCAGGTAGTCACAAAGGCTACTGCCGGAAAGCACTACTTAATCAAGGTTGAAGATGACATAAGGGCTATTGCTGTCTCAGGGAGAAGATGTATGAATGAGAGCGCACCCGGCGCAGCAATCGAAGAGCTAAAAGAGATGCTTCCACCAGGCACAGGGTTCCAGGTATGCATAGACATGACACCTGAGGCGCTTCCTGATAAAAGAGTAAGTGTGGACAACCTCTTTATAGCAGGCAATATAACAAATCTTACATATAATCATGTGAAACTGTATTATTGGTCGGAGTGAGGAGAGAACTATCTCTCACTTTCATGATATAGGGGTGCCCTTTCCTGCTTCAGCTTCTCAAGAAAGAAGCTCAGGCAATCAAGGCCGCAGAACATCGCCCTCTGCCTGAAATCCGGAGGCCCGAAGACTAGATGGTATTTTGCTGTCTCCTCCGCAAGCTTTGCTCCGCATGTCGGACAGATGTGCTCCTGCCTTCCGAGCTTCGCCTCGATTTCATCAAGCCGCTCCTTGACAAGCCTCCCCATGTTGCCTTCTGCAAGATCCCTCTGGATAGCCTTCAGCTCTTTGTAAGCCATGCCTTCTATCAATCCTTTAAGTTTATTCATTTTCCACCTTTCTTTAACCTTGTCATGATGCCGTCTTTATCGCTCAAGACAAAAGATTTCCTAAGTATACCCAAAAAATGCTCATTTTTTGAAACGACCCCAGTCTCGACCTCCTCCATCGTATGCGCCAGCAGCTTTATCGCATAATGCTTTTCATTGCAGTCTACTGTGAACTCATGCCTGAAGCTCTGCGGGGCCTCATGGACAACAAACAGCTCCACTTCCTCGTTTCTTCCAGAGACAAGAGAGACTGCCTTGAATTCTTTTGATAGGGATTCATTGACCAAGAAGAACTTCAATAGAGCCATCGCAAGGCTTGGCTCGCAGGCAAGCCAGACAGAAAAGAAAGGGGTTGCCTGGCTGTCTAGTTTCACAAGCTTCTTTCCGGCGAGGCTTTTTGAGCAAACCATCATGTATGCAAATTGCTTTTTCAGATGATACTTTTTCCTGGGCTTGCCCTTTGCAGATGAATGCAGCTTTTCCTGTTCGATAAAATCAAGTGCTTCAAGGAGCTTCAGCTGGGTGCTGATATTAGCCGGAGATGTGCCTGTCTTTTCAGCAAGTTCTGAGGGAGATAGGCTTTCATGCGACAGATAAGCCATCATCTCCCATTTAGAATCAGAAAATATATTCTCAAGCTCCATATATTATAGACATATAATCATTACTATTTAAATATTTCTATAATTACAATAATTAAGTAATTAAATAAGAATTGAAATATAATTAATCTAAAAAAACAAGTAATTTTCCCTCGAAAAACAGGGAAATATTTATATATGGATATGCATACCTGAAAATAAAGGTTGGGACACTAATCATAAAGAGGTGTTAATTTGAGTAGGTGTGCTGCTAAATGAAAGTCCTGATGTTTGGCTGGGAATTCCCACCGAACAATAGGGGAGGACTTGGAACTGCCTGCTTTGGGATGACCAAGGCACTGGCAAAAAAGGGCATTAAGATTACATTTGTTCTTCCTAGATTTAGTGGGAACCATGAGCACCTTGACATACTGACAACTGAAGGCCTTGTTATAACAGACAAAAGATTCAAGGTGAAATATATTGGCTCCCCGCTCATGCCTTACATGACTTCAGGTGAATATGATTATGAATATAGAAGCAACAACCTGAAAAGCATCGCGACATCCGGTGGGGATCTGTATGGTTCGACCCTTTTCCAGGAAGTTGAAAGATACGCAGATAAGGCCAGGCTGATAGCAAGATTTGAAAATTTCGATGTCATCCACTGCCATGACTGGATGACTTTCAAAGCAGGGATGATCGCAAAGAAAGCCTCAGGAAAACCGCTTGTGGTACATATACACGCAACTGATTTTGACAGGACCGGAGGGAACCCAGACCAAAGGGTATATGATACAGAACGCGAAGGGATGCATGCAGCAGACAAGGTTGTGGCGGTTTCAGGTTACACAAAAGGGATGATAGTTGAGCATTATGGAATAGACC
>JAAXVZ010000309.1 GCA_013335235.1 Nanobdellota archaeon
ATGGATGAGGAGTCAGCGAAGACAAGGGCTAAGGAAGCGACAAAAGGAGTCATAGACTCTATCAAGTGGCTCGATGACATGGAGACTGTCATAATAGTCCTCGATGCTACAAAGGACCCATACAGCCAGGTCAATATCACGATCATAGGCAATTTGCAGGCAAGAAACATTCCAGTGCTAATCATCGCTAACAAGATAGACTTGAAGAAGGCGGATATCAAAAGGATACAGTCTGCCTTCCCACAGTACAAGGTGATAGGAATATCAGCAAAACTTGGCACCCATATGGACGAGTTTTACGAAGCGCTGATAGGAATGGCGTGAAAAGAGGTAATAAGATGCTCACACTTCAGTTTGTTCCATTTACAGAGATTTCTAGCCTTTCTAGCGAAGCTCGTCTAAAAAAATTGATGGACCTAGTCAAGGAAGACAAGATCATCCTGCTTGAAGGTAGATTGCATGAGAAAGAGGAAGCAGACCTCATCAGGAAGACAATGGAAGCTATCGATGAGAAGTTCACAGGGATAGAGCTAGGTGTCATATATCCTGGCAAAGAGGATAAGAGCCTTGGAAAGAGGCTGCACAAGCTCCTAGTCAAGCTTCTTCTAGGAAACAGGGAAGGGTTCACTATAATCGGGCCTGCGAATGTCATAAAAGAGATAAAGAAGGACCCTGATAAGATCCAGCTATATACAAAAGAGAAACGCTAACAATGCCTCACCAATGCGTCAGATGCGGATATATCTATGAAGACAGCACCAATGGGATAATTGTCTCAGGGTGCAAATGCGGCGGAAAATTATTCTTCTTTGTAAAGAAAGAGAAGCTTGAGGAGATGAAGAAGGCTCAGTTCAAGCTTTCAAATGAGGACAAAGCGAAGATAGAGTCTGACGTCTTTGACATAATCGGGGTCGACAAGACAGAAGAGCCTGTTGTCCTGGATTTTGAGTCTATACGCGTGCTGAAACCAGGCAAGTATGAGCTAGACCTCGTGAACCTGTTCAAGGACAGGCCACTTATATACAAGCTGGATGAAGGCAAATATATGATAGACCTTCCTGAGAGCTTCAAGAAAGCGTTTAGGAAATAGTCTCTTCTAATAGCCCTGTTTTGAGTGTAAGAGCATACCTTGACGCAAACTTATTAAGTCCATTGATAACATCCACACATATGTTCCTGCCACTTTTTTTGAAAAAGAAGTTTCCCCATATATCTGAGGCGGATAAGAAAAAATATCTCTTGCCAAAACAGGCTGATTATGAGATTTTGACGTTGTGCAAAGAATTAGAAAAAAAGGATCTTACAAAAGACGAGAGACTTCTTGTAAAACTAATCAAAACCCAGTTAGAGAAAGATTGGAGAAGGCCATTGCTCAAAAAATTGGAACAACTCAAAAAAAAATATATATAGCCTGCCATCAATTCATATTGGACAGTATTCTTTCTAAGGTCTATTTTGACAGAATATAAAAAATTAAGAAAAAACTAGTAGGCATCGATGCCTATCTTCTTCAGTATCTTGCTTGCTGCCAGCGATGCTACAAGCAGCAAGACCCACACGCCCCCTATGAACATCCAATCGCTCATGTTCAACGGCACGGTTGCAAATATCTTGTTGAGTCCGGTATACACTACCGCCATCTGAAGCACGACTGACAATAATACAGCCATCACCAGTTTTGTGTTAGAGAATAATCCCAGATTATACTCGTTCCTTATCACTATCAGGGGGACAAACTGGCACATCACAAGCGCTGTGAAAGCAATGGTCCTAGCTTCAATCTCTGAGACCTGAAGTATCTTGAGATTATACCAGAAGATGAACAGGACGCCGATTGTTATCAATAAACC
>JAAXVZ010000091.1 GCA_013335235.1 Nanobdellota archaeon
CTTGTTCTCTTTTTTTATGCTGTCTTCCTTCAGGTTCTTTTCCATGCTCAGCCTGAATGTATAGAACTCCTCTAATGTAGACTCCAGTTCTTTATTTTTTCTAGCCAACTCGGTCTTGACCTTAGAAAGCTCCTTGTTGCTTGAGTCAAGTTCTTCATTCTTTTCTTCAATCTTCTTGGTATCTTTTTTTATCTCTGCATTATCCGCGTTTATCTTTTGCAGGAACCGATAGTTCGTCTTCAGCACAATCACCACAAAAACAGCGCCGAAGAAGAATATGCCGCTGATGAGGCTTGTCATGGGGTCATGCTGCTTTAGCTCTGTCAAAAGCAGGTAAAGATAGATACAGTAGCCAATCAAAAAGAAACAGATAAGGAGAAATAGCACAAAAACTGCTTTCCTGTGCTCTTTTTCTGATATTATAGAGAATAGCCTCTTACATAGGAAAAGCGCATATACTTGCATAAGGATGCCCAAGATAATTATTATGGTTGTAATCATTCACTTTTCATATCCTATTAATTATGATTTAAGTATAACAATTTTTCTATAAGTCCGGCTATTAATGCATCAATAGCAAAAATTCTGTTCAGTGATAATCTGGAACAATATCTGCCTAATAATGGATCTGTCCTGGATCTCTGCCTGTGCCTTGATTAGCCGCAGATTAACGGAGTTAATCAAGGTTGGCCAGACAGAACAAGCCAGGTTGCCACGCTTTAGTGTGGCGTTCCACTGAAGTAGGCGAATTCCAGCGAGGTGTTCCGAAAATCGCAGATTTTCGATATGGATCGCGAAGTAAGATTCATTACAGGCCATCACATAAGACAACGTTTTTATACCTTCTCTAGATTCAAGAGAATGATGGAGCTAAAGAAGATTAACGATGTGACCTGGGAGATTCCGAAAGAGGGAGGGATGCATGTCCCTGGCAGGATATTTGCCTCAGAGAGGCTCCTCGAGACAATCAAAGGGGACAGGTCGCTCGAGCAAGTAAAGAATGTGGCGTGCATGCCTGGGATTGTGAAATACTCTTTTGCGATGCCTGATATGCACATGGGCTATGGTTTTTCTATTGGTGGGGTCGCGGCATTTGACCTGGAAAAAGGCATCATCACACCTGGCGGGATTGGCTTTGACATAAACTGCGGCGTCAGGCTTCTTTCGACAGACCTGGAAAAAGGCGAGGTCACAGAGAAGATAAAACAGCTTCTTGACGAGATGTTCAGGAGGGTCCCTTGCGGCACAGGACGGGATTCAGACCTCAAGCTGTCAGATGCAGAGTTAGAAGAGGTCATGGTCCAGGGCTCTAGCTGGGCGGTTGCCCATGGATATGGCGTGGAAGAAGACGCAGTGCGCTGCGAGTCCAACGGAACCCTGGGCGGTGCTGACCCGAAGAAAGTTTCCCCAAAAGCAAGGGCGAGAGGAAAAAGCCAGCTAGGTACTCTTGGAGCTGGCAACCATTTCCTGGAAGTGCAATATGTTGACGAGATTTATCATCCGGGTATTGCCAAGAGATTCGGGCTCACCCATCCTGGTCAGGTCGTAGTGATGATACACTGCGGTTCAAGAGGTTTCGGCCACCAGATCTGCACAGACTACCTCCGAAGGATGGAAGATGAGTATCCTGAGATCATAAAAGCGCTTCCTGAAAAAGACCTTGCATATGCTCCATTCTCATCAAAACTGGGCCAGGATTATTTTGCAGCGATGTCCTGCGCAGCTAATTTCGCCTGGGCAAACAGGCATATGATCGCCCATAATGTCAGGCTCTCCTTCCAGAAGGTATTCCCAAAAGCGAAAGTCTCAACTGTCTATGATGTGTGCCATAACATAGCGAAGCTGGAAGACCATGATGTTGATGGAAAAGAGAGGAAACTTATCGTCCACAGGAAAGGATCGACACGATGCTTCCCAAAGGGACATAAGGATGTTCCGGAAGTCTATCGTGAGGTAGGGCATCCAGTCATCATCCCAGGCAGCATGGGCACAGCATCGTATGTCCTTGTCGGGACTGAAGACACCTTGAAGATTGCTTTCGGGTCTACTGCGCATGGCGCAGGTAGGGTCATGTCAAGGAATGAAGCAAACACAAGGTTCAAAGGCGAGCAAGTGAGAAGGGACCTTGAGGAGAAGAGCATCACCCTAAAAGCGGGTTCGATCCGCGGAGTTTCAGAAGAAGCTCCAGAGGTCTACAAAGATATCGACGAAGTGATACATGTCACAGAGAAAGCAGGGATTTCCATGGCTGTTGCGAGATTGAAGCCGATTGGTGTGATTAAGGGCTAGATCTAAAAAGATTCATTGAAGATATTTCGATTCAAATATAGGAAGCTTATCTGCCTTTTTCATAACCTGCTCTTCGCACATATATTCGAGATTCCTGAACCCTGCTTGGTCCAGGACAGACAATTGGAAACCAAGTGGTCCGAAGTGATTGTACCCATGGATTCTTGCGGATTTTTTTTCAGCGATCATTGTTGAGCATAGAAGCCTAATGATATCCTCTCTTTCCATATTAGGGTCATATTGGCTAAGATAGGCAGCAGCAATATCAGTTCTCATTCCTATTGAATACATTTTTTTATTAAATGGGATTCTTTGTCCTACTCTATCATTTACTAGAAGAATGGAATCCTTGCCATCCCAGACGCCTGACATGAATTGATAAGGTGAGAATCTCTCTGCGGAGCCATCAGAATTATCAAGCATATAGTTTCTTTCTCGCTCACGCACAAAAAGTGCAGCTATTTTTTCCTTTGGCTGTGCTGAAGGGACAATAAACTCATGAGCAAATCTCTCAAAATCCTCAAAATAATGGTTTCCTGCAAAAGAGAATTGTGTGCTCTTTGCACCCTGTGTTTTTTTAACATTGCTTGTAACCAGCCCATATCCATTTGTTACTGCTGTGTCCCCAACAGTCACAATAGTGCCGTCCTTCGCAACAGCTGTGTATATAAAGGTCATATAGAAAATAAAAAGGAATAATTATATAAATTTAACTATTATTAAGTAGTAAATTTGCTTAGATTTATATACTCAATGATATTTTTATTACCTATGGATCCAGCGACGATGTTCTATATGAATGCTGCTGCAGGCGCTACAGTGAGCGCTCTTGCGTGGCAGAACAGATACGGCATCCTTGGAACCACTCCGATCCGGTCATTTATAATGGAGTCTGCACCCGGCCTTTCAAAAGCTTACGAGGAGATCAGCCCGACTCTAGAACATGCAGCTATGGGTTTTGTATCCGGATGTGGCGGATATGCTATGAAGGGGCTTATGATGTCACCTTCCAGCAACGGGTCTATCAATCCAGATGTGCCAGTCGGATTGTTCATAGGCACTGCTGTCACATTCGACTTGTTATGGGAAGGCTATCAAGCACTTGAGAGAAAGGAAGTGCTGCCAGAGCAGTTCATCGGGACATGTGCCGGCGCAGCAGTCTCTCTTGTTGTGAATAATTTCTCAGAAATTGCGGACATTGCGACTTCCTGCGGACTAGTAACTGATACAGGCACGGCAATTGAGACTGCTTGCGTAGTCGTCGCTGGATATGCAATCAAGAAATCAGCCGATGCGTTTGGAGAATATAAGACAAAGCAGATCATCACAGGGAAAGTGAGGGAGGCATTAGTCTCCGGGAACTATAGGGTTGTCAGCTTCTCTTTTTTTTAGCTAGCTTAATCAGAGCTTTGCTTTCAAAATCAAAAGCTTTATATTCAAGTTTTACCTGAGAATTTGATATGGTACTTGATGAGATTTCTAGCCAATTGGTCAAAAGAAGGTCAGAGCTTGTCGATCTGCTCGAGAACAAGGCGCAGAACCTGCACCTTGAGAAGCAGCATCAGATATATGGTGCCATCAACGAAATTGACTTGTTCTTGCAGACCTTGGATTTCTATCAGAGGACTAGCAACTCAGTTGAGCCTCAGCAGGTGAACCTTGCAAGGCCGCCTGAGACCAAGAAAGGCATATTCTCACGGATATTCTCAGGGACGAAAGTCTCCAAGAACTCTTAGCAAGGTATATATACCACTTCTAATTAAGATATGTCAAGGGTAGGAAATAAGATTATTGGGTATCATGACAAATGAAGGGTATCTATCATAAGATCGGACTCAGGCTCAGCTGGAAGATCCTTGAGCTCATCACAATCATACTCCTTGTTATTCTATTGCCAAGGGATCAGTTCGGAGCAGGCTTCTTCGCATTATGTGCAACCAGCTTCCTGAAGGCAATCTTCAGTTTTACATATATCGGCGACCAGGATGACAGGGAAGTATACGCAGCGCTCTCGATGCTGGCGCCTGTCGCAGGCGCGTTGTTCTCAGGCCTGATCTATTTCCTGTCTTTCTTTGTAGGCGAGTCCATGGTCGCCTTCAAGTTCGCCTCAGCGATAATCCTCTTTGCCGGGTTTGCCCTGACACCGGAGATATATTTCAAGAGCAGGGAAGAGTATGAGAAAGTATATTTCACTTACACTATATCTCAACTTGCGGCCTTAGTTGTCTCTTTAGGCCTGGTCCTAGCCGGGCAGGGGTTTGTCTCTGTCCTTTATGGCGGGATAGCCTTCTATATCTTCAATACATTCCAGCTCTGGAAGCTTTTTCCATACAGGCCTTCATCAGTCGTCACCAAGGAAGCTGTAGCAAAGCTTCTCTCATCAGTCAAGGTCAGCATGCCTTCTGAGCTCCTGAAGGCGTTCATCAAATATGGTCCTATGCTTTTTGCAGGCATATATCTTGGCATGGATGATTTCTCCCACCTTTTCTTCGGGATCACTTTAGGCTATTTCATCTTCGATAATATCTCCAGCTATTCACTTGGGTTCTTCAAGGGCATGCTGGAAGACAAGGAGACAAGGGCATATGCTTTCACAAGGATTTTTGAGTATGTAAGTTTCATCGCAGCGCCTCTCTGCTTTGTCGGTGTCGCGGTGTTCAGGCCGCTTCTTGGCTATATGAGCATAGGAGAATCAGATATTGTGTTCATATTGCTGATTGCAGGCGCAATCAGGGCAATCCTCCATCCTGCAAAGCTTGTTGTAAAAGACAGGGTGCAGGCAAGGCTTATGGTGCTGGAACTTATCATGCTGGCATTGCTTTCCTTGGCATTCTGGAGCATGCATGGGTTCGGCCTAGCTCTTGCGATCCTTATCGCTGGGACAGCCTCATCGATCCTCCTGGTCCTTGTAGCAGACAGGAAAATCCATTTCATATCAGGAGCAAAAGAGGCGTTCATCTCTATATTCTCAGGCATCTTCTCAGGCCTGTATGCAGGGCTATTGACAGAGATATTAGGTACAGATATCTCTACGCTTGTTTTGGTTTACCTCCTAGGCCTGGGTGCATATGTCCTGCTGACATTTGTCCTGAACAATGACTTGTATAAAAGGTTCGTGAAGTTCATATTCCATCTGAGGGAGCAGCGATGATGTCTTTATTGATGGCCATATTTCCTGGCATATTTGCCGCAGAGTATTTTTTCAGGAAGGCTTACCTCTTAGAAAAAATAGCATGGGGTTTTGCCTTTAGCGTAGTGTTCTATGTATTGTATTCTGAGCTATTGGGGTTCTCAGCTTTCAATGCCAGGATTACAGGAGGGCTTAGCCAGGTCAGCCTTTTTTTCGGGATGGTCGTGTCCTCAGGCATCTTTGCATTTTTGCTGCTTAGGGAAAAGCGTAAAAGATCATAGCTGCATGGTATTCAAATAAGCGACAGGTAGATTCCCACAAGCGGGCTTGCCGCAGAAAAAATGAGGATGTTCCAGCAGAGATTTACCATTGCGAATATGAATATAGATCTCCTGTTTGCGCCGAGTACTGATGACAGGATAAGGCTGAGAAGATTATAAGCTATTGTTATCATAATCCCTAGCTGTACAAAATCCATGC
>JAAXVZ010000092.1:0-4917 GCA_013335235.1 Nanobdellota archaeon
ATAAATATCATGGTTAAAAAGATTTGTTTACAGGAAGTTGTGAAAAGGGAGCGGCTATTGTATTTATTCACCTTTTATGGATGGTAAAATGCTGTTTGACACTGAATTTAAGTTAGATGAGCTATATGCAATCGCCAACAGCACCAAAGATAAAACAATAGATTTATGCACTGTGAGGTCTGATAGCATAGGTAGTTCTTCGCTTGGAACTCTTTTTTGGATATTGGTTGCAAATCGATTTTCAAAAAACGGCAATCATGTAAATATTTTTGACTTCCCTAATAATGCTATTGGGACAGAGTTACTTCCAACTGAGACCATAGCAAATATCCTGGGTGTAGAGCATACATATATTTATCGCGCTGAAGAACTGGATCACTCCTATGCAAAATCAAGATTACACTCATTAGCAGCCAAATTCACTGGTTCTAGACACTTATTTCCAGGCATACATCCAGAAGTAGCACAAGGTTTGGACAATAGTGCTTTTGAATATCTGCATCATTCATTAGACAGAACAATTGAAGAATTAGGGGTCTTTCTTATGGGGGCTGAAGAAGAAAGAAGAGTACAGATTCTTGGGCATGAAAAAGAGACTGTTCAACTAATCAGATATATTGATAGCCCTAATAAACAGTACTGGAAAGTAGATATTGGAGGGATAATTAGCGAATTTCGAGCTAATAAAATACCAACTATCGAAGAATATCCTTCTCGATTGATAAGAGGGCAAAGTCAAGGAAAGAGATATTACCAATTTTTTATGTTCGTGCTAAATGAACTCACTAGTGCATTATATGAATTATCAGAAACAGATGTTCCTATGCAAGAAAATTCAAATCCGATAACAGCACCGCATGCAAGACAGGACCAAAAAATTGAATTTATCCTACAAAAGACTGACCAGATAAACCCTAACCTAAAACCATATATTGCGTCCATATTGCAGGATAAAGGAATATCTAGTTATTATTTCAATGAAATGGAAGAAACATGGACTGAGTTAAGAAACGGAATTGACGCATTAGCCTCAATAGCCAATCCAGATTATGACTGGGTTTTAAGACATTTGAGTTTGGTAGATTCAAGCAATCCTGAGGCAAAAGGATTTGCCAGAAATATCATTCAGCAGGCTCTACCTGGGTTAGATGATGAAAACCTGTTCTATCATGGTAACAGGTTTTGGAAAACTGAAAATAGAGGACGAGCGATATTGTTCTTTGAAGAATATCTCAATCGTGAAGGAAAAGAGAGGTTAGCGGAAATTATTGAATTGTACAAATCAACAAAAGGACTAGCATCCAAAGAATTAGGATCCCTGCTTGCAACCCGTAATCTAATTTAATTCCGCAACACCTTGTATCAATCCATTAACAAAATTAAACTAATTGCTTGCAAAGTTTTAAATACAATGCGCCTATCCACGTGCTATGCCTTTTGGGGTCGCATATTCTATCATCATCATGTAAGATAGGCTTAGCTCTGCTAGCCAGAATCGGGTGGTAGGAAAAGGTATAAGGTGAGGATCATGGATTATAAACCAGTCGAGCAGGAAAAGGATGTACTGAAATTTTGGGAAGATAGCAAGATACTGGAGAAAGCCAGAAAAAAAGGCCAAGGGAAAAAGCCGTTCTATTTCCTTGACGGGCCGCCTTATACTTCAGGAAAGATCCACCTTGGGACTGCATGGAACAAATCCCTGAAGGATATCGTCACAAGATACAAGAGGATGAAAGGCTTTGATGTCTGGGACCGCGCAGGCTATGACATGCACGGCCTTCCGACAGAAGGGAAAGTGCAGGCAAAGCTCGGCATGAAGACAAAGGCTGACATTGAAGCGTTCGGCATGGAGAAATTCGTCACAGAATGCAGGGATTTTGCAGTCACGAACTTAAAGCAGATGAACAAGGACTTCAAGCGCCTTGGCGTGTGGCTGGATTTCGACAATGCATACCAGACAATAGACAACGAGTATATCGAAGGAACATGGTGGCTTGTGAAAAAAGCCCATGAGAAGAACCGATTATACCAAGGAGAGATGACCATGACCTGGTGCGGATCATGCCAGACATCTCTTGCGAAGCACGAGCTTGAATATAAGGAAGTCGTAGACAAATCTATTTTTGTAAAATTCAAAGTAAAGGGAAAGGAAGATGAGTTCCTTGTCATATGGACGACAACACCCTGGACTATCGCATTCAACTTAGGTGTGATGGCAAACCCTGATGTCGATTATATCCGTGCGAAGGTAGGAAAAGAGACATGGATTGTCGCAAAAGAGCTTGCAGATAGTCTCATAAAGACCAAGCTAGATGAAGATTATCAGATACTTGAAACATTTAAGGGAAAGACGCTGGAAGGATTAGAATACACTCATCCGATGGAAGATATCCTGAAGCACCATTATCAGGAAATAAGGAAGAAAGCGAAGAAGCTCCATGTTGTCGTCATGAGCGCAGAGTATGTCACGACTGAGCATGGAACAGGCCTTGTGCACATGGCTCCAGGCTGCGGGCCAGAGGATTATGAAGTGGGCCATCTTGAAGGCATCCCGCCTTTTTCAGAGGTTGATGAGGAAGGATACTATAGCGATACAATGGGCCAATACTCAAAGCTCCATGTAAAAAAAGACAATGAGAAATTCATTGTCGACCTGGAAAAGAGAGGAGCGCTCGCTGCAAAAGAGGATTACAAACACGATTATGCGCATTGCTGGAGATGCAAGAACCCTGTGCTATACAGGACGACAACACAGTGGTTCTTCAAGGTAGAGGATCTCATCCCGAAGATGAGGAAGCTCAACCGCGAGAAGATGTACTGGGTCCCTGACTGGGCTGGCGCAAACCAGTTTGACTCGTGGCTCGAGAACCTGAGAGACAATGGCATCACAAGACAGAGATACTGGGGTTCTCCATTGCCTGTCTGGATGTGCGGCAAGTGCAAGAGTTATGTAGTCGCAGAGTCAAGGAAGGATTTAGAGAAGATGGGCGCGTCCCATATCCCGGATGACCTGCACAAGCCCTGGATAGACCAGGTCACGATTCCATGCAGGAAGTGCAATACTCAGATGAAGAGGATCCCTGATATCATGGATGTCTGGATAGACGCAGGAGTGGATTCCTGGGCAAGCCTGGGTTTCCCAAGAGATGAAACGCTTTTCAGGAAACTATTCCCTGCTGATTTCATAACAGAGGGAAAAGACCAGATAAGGGGCTGGTTCAACCTGCTTTTTGTCGCGAGCATGCTGGCGATGGAAGACATCTCTTTCAAGGCATGCTACATGACAGGGTTTGTCAATGACAGCATGGGCAGGAAGATGTCGAAGTCTCTCGGCAATGTGATATCGCCTGACGAAGTGACTGACAAGTATGGCGCAGACACATGGAGATATTATTCAATAGGCGCAACAGCGCCAGGCCTTGACCTGAACTATAATTTTGAGGACATCGAGCTGAAAAGGAGGAATCTCACAATATTGTGGAATCTCCATAGCTTTGTCATGGACACTGCAAAGAACCTAGGGAAGAACCCTGAGAAGATACCTTCGTCTATACTGAAACACGCTGAGGAAGAAGAAAGATACATCTTCTCTAAGCTCAACTCGACTATCAAGAGGATGGACGACCTTATGGACAAGTACTATCTCAATGATATCCCAAGCTTATTAGAAGAGATGTATCTTGAACTGTCAAGGACATACATCCAGATGGTGAGGGAAAAAATCTCATCAGGGACCGATGAGGAAAAAGAGCTTGTCCTCTACACAGTATATCATGTGCTCAAAGAGACAGTTGTCCTGATGGCGCCACTCGTGCCGATGATAACTGAGCTCATCTACCAGAACTTCAAGAAGGAGTTCGGCCTCTCTGAAGAGTCTGTGCATCTCTGCGACTGGCCTGTCTCTGATGCAAAGAAGATCGACCTTGAGCTTGAGAATGACATAGTGCATGTCAAAGGTATAGTGCAGGCAATGCTCAATGCCAGGGAGAAAGCCCAGGTAGGAGTCAGGTGGCCTCTAGCAGAAGTGATCATCGAGACAGCAGATGCAGACACAGAAAAGGCTGCAAAAGACATGGAAGGCCTTATAGAGAAGCTCGTAAATGTGAAGAAGCTTGTCTTTGTGAAGAAATTCGAAAAGGCTGACGTCATCATAAAGCCAAATTATAAGACCTTAGGTCCTGAGTTCGGGAAGGAATCAAAAGACATCATCAAGTTCCTGACAGACACTGAGAACTCTAAGCTTCTTGCCATGCATAAAGATGGGAAGATGAAGCTGCATGTTGCTGGGAAAGATTATGTCCTGGAAGACAGGCACCTTGTGACTGAAAAGACTCTGCCGAAAGGCATATTCCTAGGCGAGTTCACGACAGGGAATGTCTTCCTTGAGGAGAATGTCTCAGAAGAGCTTCTGGCAGAAGGCTTCTCAAGAGAGCTCATGAGAAGGATACAGTCCGCAAGGAAGGATGCCGGCCTCAAGAAAGTTGATGTGATAGACCTGCATGTCTCCTGCGAAAAGAAGCTTGCTGATTATCTCCTGCAATTCAAGGATGCAATCCAGGAGAGGGTCGGAGCAAGGGCTCTGGACATATCAGCACAGAAGCATGCAAAGAAGCACACAACAGAGATAGAGGACAGCATCAAGGGCTTGAAGTTCTCAGCCAGCTTCACAAAAGTTTAAGATTTTAAACTTAATTTTTTATTAAAATCTAAATATTTTGTCTTCCTGTAAGAAGATAGTTTAATACATCACTCATCCCAAATTCCCTCCCAAGTACAGAATATTGCAGAAGCCCCTCACAAGGCCCATTAGGTAGAAATTTAGTGGATTTATTGACCCTCAATCTTCTGCCATCAAAATCTACTGAAAATTTTTCACTTCTCTCCTCAATATCAGATATCTCTATCTCCGCAGCGCCC
>JAAXVZ010000092.1:4927-5894 GCA_013335235.1 Nanobdellota archaeon
TGATTATCAGGTAATTTGACTTCAGCGTTCCCGTCCCAGGCGTTCCCCCTGCTGTCTTCCATAGTGTCATAAATGATGTCAGAGACACGGGGTGTGACATTGGCCTGGAGAGCCTTACTAAAATAGTAAGCGAATTCCAATGTTTTTTCACCGAAAAAAACATTGAGATCAAATGAGGATGCTACATGCCTTAATGCATCTTCATAGTGCTTCCTTTCTTGTGAGCCTGGATGCAACCAAAAATAATTAGATAGCAGGATTGCGCCATCTACAGCGTCTTCAGGTACACGCGTTTCATCCTTTGGTTGACTGAGGAAATAACCAGAGTACGATATAAAGAGAGTGTCTCGCATCAGTCTCTTTGCAGAATCCATTCTTTGAGGATGAGCTACAAGTAAACCGATCCTATCCAAAAGTGTAAATCCATCAGTCATTCGAGGCAAAATCAATGATTAATATAAAAATATATTGCACTTTGAGGTTCTGTCCTGAGTCTCCTACTTCGCAAGCTAGAACACCACACTGAAGCGTGGTAACCTAGCTTGCTACGCCTGGCCGTGCCGTTGTGCTAACGCACAAATGGCACATCATGGCACAGACGGAGACTCTCAGGACAAACCCGCACTTTGAATAGGTTATAAATGTGAAAGAAATACCGAAGCTAGAATCGTGAGTGAATATTAATAATTGAAAAGGCTCTTTTGCTGAGACTTAGTTTTCATCTCTTTCCATGTCGCCCATTCCTTCCTGAAGAAATGTATCTTCTTGTTGTTCCAATGTTTTTCCAGGAAAGCGATCGTCTTAGGGTCTGAAGTATACCCTGAGCCGAAATCCTCACCGCACTGCTCCCTGAGCATATCCAGGTATCTGTCTCTTGTCACTTTAGCGATGATGGAAGCTGCAGAGCAGACAGGATAAGTCTGGTCTGCCTTGTGCTCGCAGATGAGATCGACTGGAGATGGCAGCT
>JAAXVZ010000093.1 GCA_013335235.1 Nanobdellota archaeon
AAATCCATTATATATTGAAAAGATTGCAGCTGAAACGCAAAAAAATGGATTTCATCCAGATACGGTAGTTCCTCTAGCATTTGGTGGACTTAGGTCGGGTTACCTTCTTGGTGCTGCATTATCTTGTGAAGTTATGCCTGTTAAATTCAGGACAAAGGTTGAATTTAATGTGGTGCCAAAAGTACCTAGGCTACACGAGATAAATTGTACAAAGATAGATGACAAAAGAGTTCTAGTTCATGATGAGGATTCCGAAGAGGGAAAAGGTTGCGATTTGCTTAGATATCATTTGGAGCAAGCTTATGATGCTAAAGAAGTCAAAACCTCTGTTTCAATGCTAACCGGACACTTGAAAAATAAGAAAATTGAATATTATGGTGCTCTTGACCCTAATTTAGCTATTTGATAAACTCACTCAAGGGGTAACAAAACACTAACCTTAATCAGAATTTTCATGCGGCGGCCGAGAATTGAACTCGGGTTTCCTCCGTGGCAGGGAAGTATCATACCGTTAGACCACCGCCGCTTTAAAGCAAAAGAAATTCAGATGATTTATAAACCTTATTATGCATGTCAGTGAAGTTTCGACCTATAGGTGGTGAGCACGTCATGCAGGAGAGCCCTGCTTTCCTCTGGGAAGTCTATCCTTGCCCCTCCCTGCGATACAACCAGCCTGGATTTCATGAGGAATTTCTTTTTCCCGGAATAGTCTTTACCATCCTTCTGCATCTGTGAATAAAGGTCAAGCTTAGTTATATTCTTCTCTAAAAGGCGGATAAAATCATCCAACTCTAACCTGTCTGAGAGCACAATCGAGAAAGTGCATCGCCCTGTGCCTAGATGCAGGGTCGTGGAATTGTTCTCTGTGGAAAGGGCAACATCACAAGTATTCTCCTCCCTTATCCCCTTTGTCAAATACAGCACTTTTATCTGCATGGTCCTAGGTGCATGTCTTCAAGGATTAAAAGCTTTCGGAACTAGTCTTAGATATAACGTTACTTTTATAAATCATGCTCGATTAGGGAAAAATATGCTTCCTGTACGGCTTCGGCTTCTTGGCATAGAAAAAGTCAATGAAGACCTTGCTATATTCAGGTTCTCATGCGGAAAAACACTCAAGTTCTCTCCCGGACAGTTCTGTACTCTAACATTGTCAGGGACAGGCAGGTTGGATCAGCTAGGAGTGTTAGCAGAAAAAGACGAGGACCTAAAAGCCAGACTTAAAGGATTCTCAAATGGAAAAGTGACAAGAGCTTATTCTATTGCTTCCAGGCCAGGTATAGGATTGCTGGAACTGATTATCCAGAAAGTGAACGACGGCGGCCTCTTGCCTCCTGGAAATGATGGGAAGAGAGCCGGGATCGCGACAACAGAGCTCTTCAGCTGGGTGCCGAGCCTGGATGTCGATGTGCTTGCAGCTTCTGCAGCAGAGAATGATGTCTCTATCGGGTTTGGAAGGTTCACTCCGCCAGACAACAGGATAATTGTCCTTGTGGCAACAGGGACAGGGAACGCCCCTTTCATGAGCATCATACGTGAAGAGTACGGATTCGAGCATATCGAAAAGAAATGGAATATACCTCAGAAACATAGGAAGATAGTGTTCATCCATGCAGTTAAAAGATTAGATGACCTTCACGCTTACGCAGGCCAGCTAATAGAGCTTGAAAAGATGTGTGACACTTTCACATATATCCCGCTCTGCACTGAAAAAGGGATTGAAGAAGAGAAGGTATATCTTAAGGAAAAGGAGATCAAGGTACTGTATGCAGAGAATGTTTTTGTGAACAGGCAAGAGAAAGACAGGCTCGCAAGACCAAACAGCCTTGATCCAAACGAGATAGACAGCTTGGTCAAGAAAAAGACACTAGCATCTGCATTTCAGAAGATCACAGGAAAGGCCTTGTCTCCCTCTCTGCATTATATGATGTTCTGCGGAAACCCATATACCGGCACAAATATCGAGAAGATCGCAAAGAGCCTCGGATTCTCTGAGAAAGATTTTGCCAAGGAAGCCTGGTGAAGGATTTTAATATAAGCTATTTTTCTCACAGGCCATGGGAGATGAAAAATTATTAGAGGGAATATTGTGTATTCTAGGCAACGCTGCATACAACGAGTTCGAGACAGACGGATACTTCCCGCAAATAGCGCTTGAAGGAGTAGATTATATTGTTAAAGATGGGCTTATGAGCCATGTTGTTGATAAAGAGGGATTCATAGGGATGCAATATCACACTCAAACAGATGTGCATTTCGCTATCGGTTATGAGAGATCATTGCCTGGACAGCTTCAGCTTAGGGTTTTGGACACTAGACCTGAAGACGTTGTTCTGCAATTGGTGGATATTGTAGAGATAGAGCTAGGCCAAGCATTGAAAAATGTCAGCCCTTATTCACAGCCAAGCCCAGGTAGGTTCACCTGGAATGTTCCTCTAGAAAAAATGCAGGCTGCATATTCTGAGTAGAGAACTATCCTGTCGTTGTTCTATTTCCTTCAAAAGATTTAAATCCCGTCTGCGATTACGCTAGGGGAATGGCGACAGACAAGGAAATCAAGAAAGCATTTAAGAAAGAAGCAAGCGAAAATCCTGAAAAATTCTACGCAGTATCTCACCTGAAAAGCGAGGGGTTCATGCGAAAGCACTGCAAGTGCGGGACATATTTCTGGACAGTGAACGCTGACCAGACAGTGTGCGGAGACCCATCATGCTCAGGCGGTTTCAGGTTCATCGGCCATGCAGTCGCAAAGCAGGAGATGGATTATGTGGAGGTTTGGAAAAAGTTTGCAGCGCACTTCAAGCTATTAGGATATACTGAGATAAAGCGTTACCCTGTAGTCGCAAGATGGAGGGATGACCAATACTGGGTCGGCGCCTCTATCTATGATTTCCAGCCTCACGTTGTTTCAGGAGCAGTCGAGCCTCCTGCAAACCCTCTTGTCGTCCCCCAGTTCTGTCTCCGTTTCAATGACATAGATAATGTAGGGATAACAGGTGCGCATTACACAGGCTTTGTCATGATAGGCCAGCACATGTTTGTCCCGAAAGAGAAATGGGACCAGAACAAGGTATTTTCAGATATCCACTCCTGGCTGACAAAAGGGCTCGGCCTGCCTAATACAGAGATAACATTCCACGAGGATGCATGGGCTGGCGGAGGCAACTTCGGGCCGTGTATGGAATACTTCTCAAGAGGCTTAGAGCTTGGAAACCAGGTCTATATGCTATATGAGCAGACACCCACTGGAAGAAAAGAGCTGCCTTTGAAAGTCCTTGATATGGGAATGGGACATGAGAGGAATGCCTGGTTCACGAAAGGCACGTCAACATCATATGAAACTACATTCCCTACAGTATCGCGTAAGATGTACGACCTGACAGGGATCAAGCCTGAAGGGAATCTCATGAGGAAATTCCTACCTTATTCCTCCTATCTGAATGCGGATGAGGTCGAGGATATCAACAAGGCATGGGCAGATGTTGCCAAGAAGGTTGGAATTGATACTGAAGAGCTAAAAGAGAAGATACTTCCGCTCTCAGCGCTGTATTCTGTGGCCGAACATACCAGATCAGCCCTATTTGCCATAAATGACGGAGCGCTGCCGAACAATGTCGGCGGCGGCTATAACTTAAGGATCATCATGAGAAGGTCTATGGACTTTTTGGAGAAATATAACTGGGATGTCACTATGAATGATATTGCAGAGTGGCATGCGGATTACTTGAAGCCGCTCTTCCCAGAGCTTGCCGAGAACCTAGACTCTGTATCGAACATAATCGATGTCGAGAAGAAGAAATTCTCTGAGAACAGGAAGAAATCCAGGCAGATAATCGATAACCTGCTCGCGAAGAAAGTGGAGATCGATGAAAAAAAGTTCATCGAGCTATACACCTCCCAAGGCATCAGCCCTGAGATGATCGAGGCTGAAGCTGCAAAGCTTGATAGGAAGATAAAAGCGCCAGACAATTTTTACGCAAGAGTCTCTGAGCTGCGCAAAGACACTGAGCCTGAAAAAGAGATTAAGGAAAAACTGCCGCTGGACGGAGTCACTGAGACAGAGATAATGTATTACAATGATTTTTCCGTTGTTGAGTTCAAAGGCGTCGTCTCAAAGATCATCGGAAATAAAGTCATCCTGAACAGGACCGCGTTCTACCCGACATCAGGAGGACAGCTCCATGACAAGGGGACTCTTGGCGGAGCAAAAGTCACTGATGTCTACAAGCAAGGCGGTGTTGTGGTGCATGTTCTTGAGCGCGAACCGCATTTCAAGGTTGGAGAGGTTGTAGAGGGAAAGATAGATGCTCCTCGAAGATTGCAGCTTGCGCAGCACCATACCTCTACACATATAATCAATGGCTGCGCGAAGCGCGTTTTAGGAAAGCACATCTGGCAGGCTGGCGCTGCAAAGACACTTGAAAAGGCAAGGCTGGACATAACACACTATGAAGCGCTGTCTGACGAGCAGGTCGAGAAGATAGAGAACATGGCAAACCAGATTGTCGATGAGAACAGGCCAGTCTACTCGACTTTGATGAAAAAGAACCTTGCAGAGGCTGAATACGGGTTTTCCATCTATCAAGGTGGAGCTGTCCCTGGAAAGGTATTGAGGATCATATCTATCCCTGACTTCGACACAGAAGCGTGCGGAGGAACGCATCTTCATACGACTAGCGAAGCCAAGATAATAAAGATACTCAAGACCAGCAAGATCCAGGACGGCATGGTGAGGATAGAGTTCACAGCAGGAGAGGCGGCAGCAAAGGAGCTCACAAAAGACACAGGGATACTCCAGGAAGCAGCGAAGACACTTGACTGCAAGCTAAACCAGATACCTGGAAGGGCAAATGAGCTCTTCGAGAAGTGGAAGAAGGTCGTGAAGAAAGGGAAGATTGACGGGGCTGATGACTTCAGGCTGGTCTCAAAGGAAGAGAGCCAAGATACTGAGCCATTGATGCTGAAGAATGTAGCGCTCATGCTAAAGACACAGCCTGAGCACATACCGACGACTCTAGCCAGGTTCAAGAAGGAATTGGAAGGGAAAAAAAATTAATTTTTATTTTATGGAATTTCCTAGTTTTTGAGATATAATCTTGGAGATATCCCTATATTCTGCTCCTGACCTAAAAATGAAATAAGGCGGCGGCTGTTTCCCGGCTTCTAAACAGTATGCGGAGATCTTGTCCATCCATAAAGAGCGAATGTCAAGGCGCTCTGCCTCTTCTCTGAGCTTATCTTCATCAAACATGCTTCCATCATCAGTTAATCCATAAATGCCACCATCATCATCAAAGGAAAGTGTTGTGTCCTTTCTGCCAAAGCTCTCACCAGGAATGTGTGTTCCACCGCCAACCATGAGCGATTCATATATTGAAGGGTTTGTCCAATCGAACAGCACCAAATCTACCTGGCCAGTCTCGCACAGCTGCATGCATGAATGCAGATTATAATCGCTAAATACCTGCGTGCCACCATATCTTCCGTCTGAATCTAGCGCAGAGACTATACGTCTAGTGAAGTGACCATACATATCTAAGTCATTCTCAACAACAAGAATGTTGTAGTTCCTGAATGTCGCTTTTCCTTTAATACGTGAGGTATCAACATCAGTGAACTTTTCAGTCAGAGGAACAGAGGGATCATATCTTTGTTTCATATATAATGTGAACTCTCTAATCTTCTCAGCCTCTGCAAACATATGGGCTTGGCATCTTATAGGATAGTTTCCACCTTTCAGGATAGTCTCCTGAGCTAAGACTTTGTTGGCTAAGTCAATATCTCCTCTCCGCATGGCGATCTGAAGCTGCGGGTTTTTAGATAATATTGGTGGCATTTCAATGCCTCTTTCCTTCATGTGGGTCATCATGAAAAGATATAGGTTCTGAAAA
>JAAXVZ010000310.1 GCA_013335235.1 Nanobdellota archaeon
CTTAAAGTCCCTGAATGCGACACATGTGTAACTAATATGCCTTCCTCAGGGTTCTTGATCGCCTGATACCCTTTTGCATTTCCCCAGCAGACCAATTGACAAGATATGGGGGTCTTCTGCTTCCGCGCAATTTCATCAAGGTCTGCTGGGGAAATGCAAAAGGGTATCAGGCGTTCAAGAACCCTGAGGAAGGCATATTAGTTACACATGTGGCGCATTCAGGGACTTTAAGAGAGATAGGCGGACTTCCCCAAGACATTTGCGAGATGGAAAGATATGAGGGGTTCCTGTCCAAAGCCTATGCCAATCCCTTGCCAAGAATAGGTATAATCCGATAGGAATTCCCCGTAAGTTTTATAAATGGCTGCAATTTTCATGAGCTAGATGGAAGAACAATCTCAAGCTATCGGAATCATGGATGAGGTAAAGAAGAACCTCAAGACTGATAAGTTAGTGTTCGGAAAGGAGATGACCTACAAGCTCTTGAACCAAGGCAAGCTTGCAAAAGTCATGCTAGCAAAGAACGCTCCAGCAGAAGTCGTTGCAGATTTTACAAAATTCTGTGCGATGTCCTCTGTGAGCATGGTCCTCAGCGATATGCCAAGCGATGAAATCGGCATATTCTGCAAGAGGCCACACTCTATTGCTGTCATGGGTCTCCTTAAGTGAACACATGTCAAAGATAACTTACAATCTTGAGCTCATGAACTTGATGAACCTTTTCGAGAAGGTCACAAGGACAAGAGTGAAAGATTGCTTTATAGACGAAAGCAACGAAAGCAGCCTTTTGACGTTCGTGGTCCAGGACTACGATGTCGGAAGGGCAATCGGAAAGCAGGCTGCGAATGTCAAGCACCTCGAAAGCATGCTCAAGAAGCGTGTGAGGATACTCGGGTTCAACAATAGCCCGGTACAGTTTGTCAAGGGTCTGATATATCCTGTCCAGGATGCTGAGATCGAGCTTTCGGAAGGGACAATAATTATCAAGGCAAAAGATGCTAAGACAAAGGGCTTCCTGATCGGAAGGAACCAGTCAGCGCTCAAGAACAACCTTGACATTGTCCAGAAATACTTTAAGGATGTTCATCAAATAAAAATCATATAGGTAAGGAAAGAATGGGAAAAAAGTCAAATGGAATCAATGCTGGTGCAAGATTAGTCCAGAGAAGGGCAACATTCGCTTGGAGAAAAGCCAAGATCAAAAGCAGGGTCCTAAAGCTCAAGATAAAGTCTGATCCACTAGGTGGAGTATCTCAGGCAAACGGTATCGTCCTTGAGAAGACCCAAGTCGAAAGGAAGCAGCCTCACTCAGGTCTCATCAAATGCGCAAAGGTCCAGCTTATCAAGAATGGTAGGCAGGTGACAGCATTCCTCCCAGGAGACGGCGCAACAAAATTCGTTGATGAACACGATGAAGTCATGATTGAATGCATCGGCGGCGCTAAAGGAAGATCAAAAGGAGATATCCCAGGAGTCAGATGGCAAGTCATCAAGGTAAATGATCAGTCTCTCGCAGCATTGCTATCAGGAAAGCTCGAGAAGGCAAGGAAGTAAAAATGGAAGAACTGAAAGCATTCAACAGATGGCCTACTGACGCGATAAAAGTCGATGATCCAGGCCTCCAAGGCTATATCACAACAACTGCAAGGCTTGTTCCGAAGACAGGTGCAAGGTATGCAGGGAACAGGTTCCACAAGTCCAGGATATTCATTGTCGAGAGGCTCATAAACAAGCTCATGGTCTCTGGCCACAAGAGCGGAAAGCACCTCATCTCTTCAGGAAGGAACACTGGGAAGAGCATGGAAGCATACAAGATTGTAGAAGAGGCATTTGTGCAGA
>JAAXVZ010000094.1 GCA_013335235.1 Nanobdellota archaeon
CTGTTGGATCACACAACCGCGCTGCCGGTCTACCGGGTCACGGTCGAGGATGGCCAGGTTTATATCGACCTGCCCGTTTTTGCGGCGAATGGGCCTGAGGTCTCGCTCGCGAACCTGTGTGGTGCGGCTGCAGCCACGTCGGCGGCGTTGGTAGGAAACCAGCTCCGGCCGGAACAATTCCGGGGGCGTCCCCCGGGCAAGATCCGCCGCTGCGCCCCGGGCGGCCGGTCCCCCGGGCGGCGGGAATCGCGTGCTCGTGAACTGGACAGGCGCCGGCTCTGCGCCATCTTCATGGCTTCTACATTGCTGCAGCATAGTCCTGTCCTTGATAGTGTCTGTAATAGGTTTTCCATCTTTGCATCCATAGTTCTCACCAACAAAAATATATTAGTATACGAAAAGCAATACTGGTATATAAATATTATGTTTTCACTCTCTGTGTACAGCTGATTTTTCCAAAAACATTATAATTGGTTTTGATATCTGAGGTCTGATGCTAGCAGACGTGCATTGCCATCTTGACGAGACTTTCTTCAAGGATGACGTAGACAAGGTAATTGAAAATGCAAAGAAAGCAGGGCTGAAAGCCATTGTCCCGGCAGGAGTCGATCCTAAGACAAACAGGAATGCATTATTGCTAGGCGAGAGATATCCTGGCCTAGTATATCCTGCGTTGGGCATCTACCCTCCTGATGCCCTGAAAAGGGAGCTTGAGGAGACTAAAGACGGATTTTCACATTACGATGTTGACGCTGAGATAGAGTTCATTTCGCAGAATGCGAGTAAACTATGGGCTATCGGCGAAGTCGGCATGGACTTCAAGGACGGCACAGACTTTCCAGAGCAGGAGCGCATTTTCAGGAAATTGGTTGAGCTGGCAATCAAGATCGACAAGCCGCTGATCATACATTCTAGAAAGGCAGAAGCAAAAGTCATAGATATCCTGGAGACATACAATTACAGACGGATAGTGATGCACTGCTTTGGAGGGAACCATAATCTTGTCCAAAAAATAAGAGACAATAAGTGGCTATTCTCAATCCCAACTTCCGCAGTCCGCGACCAGCATTTCCAGAAGATAATCAGGGAGACGCCTCTTTTCCAGATCCTGACAGAGACTGATAGTCCCTTCCTCTCGCCGTTCAAGGAACAGAGGAACGAGCCTGCAAATGTAGTCGAGACAGTGAAGCTTATCGCACAGTTAAGGAACATGGCTGAGGAAGATGTTGTCGGAAGGCTGTGGAAGAATACAAAGGTGCTGTTCAGGATCTAGCTTCCTATTAAATTCTAATTTTTAGCTACTTATTCCTGAATGCGGGTTCCTTTGCTGTCAGCTGATGATACATCAAAATTTCTACAGGACCCCAGATACCTAACTCATCCCCTTCAATGGTATGTTCTTCCCCAAAAAGTATAAGTGGATAGAGCGGTGAGAGGGTTAATTCAGTGAACTTGTAATGCCTGCCTTTCTCAGCAAACACAAAGGATAATTCTCCTGGGTAATACTCCATGTTCATTGGAACTCTGAAGCCAGGATCAAATATAGGGAACTTCCCTTTATGGAAATAGGAGAAATTCCCCTTGCCGTCATTCTCATATCTTTCAAGCCCAACACACTCTGCTGCCCTTTCAAGCGCACTATAAACTTTGGAATCATCTGGGATATGCAGAGGGGCAATGCCGTCTACCAGAGGTATCATTTCAGAGGGCACATCTCCTAACCTGGAAATATCTCCGACTTCAATATATCTCACCGGCTTATACCTGCCATAATTCTCAAATTCAAGTATAGCCTTTTCTATATATTCCATTCCAATCAATCTCTTGCTGAGATTTACGCTCAGGATACTCTTGCCTGGATGTTCTATTAGTTTAAAATCATATAAGGGAATATCCTTTTTATCCAAATTAACTATAAGATTTATCCTATCGCTGGATCGGTCCTTAGCAAAATGTGCGTTTCCTTTATAGTCAGGAAATCCAACAGCGGCAAGTGTTCTGTCCCATTGGGCAACGAATTCAAGTTTAGATTCAGTGGGGAATATAAAACTTGTAAGATGGCCAAAATAACTGCTCTGGTAGAATTCATTATGCCTGTTTCGTTCAAATTCTAATTCAGGATGTAAAAATAGGAATTTGTTATCAACGTCAAGCCTTTTCGGGTTCTGATCCATTAAGCTATTAAACTACAAGTTATATTAATAATTACTGGTTAGTGGTTATTTATTCTTTTTTGGGTCTAATACCCCGCAGCTCTGCTGCGATATATCAACCCAAAAAGGAATGAATGTAACTTCTGATAAGAAGAAAAAAATTCGCCAATACACCTTCAGCTCTGCTGTGTGGATGTTGAGGATTTTATAAAAAGCCGAATATTACAAACACTAGTGAGTATAGTGAATTTTTAGGAATTTACTTTTTATTTCCCTTTTTTTCTAGGGATGAAATCAAATATAGCTCCCTGCTTTGGAAGTATGGAGATGATCCTCTTTGATAGCGGGCCGTGCAGCTCCACATCGACAAACCGCTCTTCCTTTATTTTTCTCATGAAGTAGAGGGAGAAGCACAATCTCAGGAAGGCAGATAAACCAAATATGAAATGGTTGACATTTCCCATGTAGTCTAACGGCAGCTTATACACAAGCAATCCGCCGAGCATCGCTCCGACAAAAGTCGCGACTCCTATGAAAAAATTATGGTATGACATCATTATAAGCCTATTTTCACTTTTTGTCGCATCTATCACGAAGTTGCTTGTCGCGAGGTTATAGCCTGCCCAGACAGCGCCTGAGAATATCTCTATCACAAAAAGTATCCATGCATCCCTGAAAACTATCCAGAGCAAAGGTATTGTAGGGATGAGAAAACCAGTTATCGCAAGCATCTTCCTGCTCCCTTCCTTGTCTATGCTCCTGCCCCACGCCTGCAGAACCACAAAGCTGCTTATTATCGCAGCTGAGTTTATCAATGTGAACGTCAGGAAATCCATATTCAGGTCCTTTAGCATGTAGACTGTGAAAAAAGGGGCAGACATGCCGACAGCGAACTTGATCCAGGAATTGTACATGACAAACTGGCCGAAGTTGCTCTTCCTGATGTTCCTCGTGAAATGGAAGAATGATTCAAACTTCGGAGCCTCTTTGACCTCTGGCTC
Organism: Nanobdellota archaeon; assembly: GCA_013335235.1. Lineage (GTDB taxonomy): Archaea > Nanobdellota > Nanobdellia > Woesearchaeales > GW2011-AR15 > JAAXVZ01. Next base: position 3,155 of record JAAXVZ010000094.1, read on the forward strand.
GATGAACTTGCTTTTCACCATGGTTGAGACCAATCTTGCGAAGAATGCCAGGAAAAATATCAATGAGAATCCAAAAAAGGGATTTATCGGCTTGAAGACTGCTAGGACAAAACCTGCGATGACAGAAGAGATAAGGGACATGAATCCGGAAATCTGGTTCAGCTTGCTGGTTATCTTGCCTCTTTCTTCTTGCGGCATGATATCCCCGAGCAGGCTGTTGAAGAACGGGCTCAATAAAGAATTGGCTATTGCCTGGATCACAAGGATGTTCAATAGGAGGAATATGTTATCGCTCCATAGCATCGGCATCAGCATTAGCGGGATCCACATCAAAGCATCTATCAATGCAGCGAATACAATTACGGTCTTTCTCTTTTTCAGTAGGTTCATCAGATCAGCTGAGAATAGCTGGCAGAATGATCCTAGCAATTGAGGCATCGAAGAGATCAGTGCAAGATATTGGCTTCCTGCATTCATCGCTATTGCAAAAGGAAGGACAAAGTTAGCATTAACGCCTTCTTTTATAGCTGCATAGACCGTATCAAGGTACATCAGCTTGACAGTTTTTTCTTTGTCGTCCATCAGGCCTAGAACTAGGGAAGGTGGTTTATATGTTTTTAGTGTCTTTGAAAAAAGAATAGGGAATGACTTCAAGTATAATAGAATTAAAAGCTGGATTTATATAGCGCCATTGCATTTTATGAAATGGTGAAAACAATGAAAAAAGAACTAATGCTATTAATTGCTTTCTTAGCGATATTCTCTCTCTCATGCACAAAGCAGCCTGAACAGATTGCATGCACAATGGACGCTAAGGTCTGTCCAGATGGCACAGCTTTTGGAAGAGATCCTAACAACAATTGCGAGTTCCCTGTTTGCCCTGATGAAAAACCGATACCTGTCGAGCCTGATGGAGGGATAGGCCTCACGAACCCTTATGTCAGATACGTGAGTACAGACAAGGCTGAATGCACGACACTATTGTTCCAGTGCATCCCTGGCTCAAGCCCTTTCTTTGACGATACAGGCTGCGGATGCAAAGCAGATGAGCCGAAAAAATATGTGAGCAATGATCTGGATGAGTGCTCTAGGATAAGGTATATGTGCGAAGAGAGCAGGATACCCTTCTCAGATGAGGATGGCTGCGGCTGCGAGTTCACTTTCGAAGAAGAGAAGCCTAGTGAAGGAAAGCTCGCGGCTATAGACTGCACAGAAGAGCAGAGAAACAAGCTATGCACAAAAGAATATATCCCTGTCTGCGGATGGTTCAATCAGGATATCCAATGCGTCAAATATCCTTGCGCAGCAGACTACGGAAACAAATGCACTGCATGCACTGACGAGAAAGTCGGGTATTACACAGAGGGTAAATGTCCTACTGATTCAGATACTGTTTTGAAGTGAGTTTTCTTATCATTTTTCTTGAAATAATTTTATAAGTGTCTCAATAATCCTTATTCTCACGTGAGGTGTTTTCATGGGTGCAGTTACAGGTGATGGCTGGACAAGGGTAGTCTATGTCGGATGGGGCGATACTTCAAGATATCATCCGATGGTTGAGCAGATTGATGATACTTCGATTGTCAGCAGGGTCTATTGGGCTGCAGCTCCTTTGCTGGAGGGCATCAGGCAAAGCGGAGGATTATTTCCTCGTCACATAGTCCTGGACGATGTCCAAGACATGGAGCCGACAGAGCTTGTTAGTGCAATCAGGGCGACAGGCTATGATGGCAAGATATTTTATTTCGGAAAGGCGGATATTGCAGGCAAAGACGCATTCCAGTTTGACCCGAAGTCAGACGGCCTGGTCGAAAAGATAAGAGAAGTCTGGCAGTGATGTCCCTGTTTTTCTGCTTACATTCTTTAATCAAAAACTATTTAAAGCATCTTGCAAACGATATGCCTTGTGAAAAAAAAATCAATAGATACTCCTCTCTCTGAAATCACGTTCAGGCGATATGAGAAGCCATATAGCCTCGGGAAGAGAGAGCTTGTAAGAAAGCTATGCCTCTCTATCGGCCTGTTGAATCCTGGTGATTCCAGGGATGTGATTGTCGATGTCCTATACGTACTACTTGAGGCCAGGAAGTCCCGGAAAAAGCTTTCATCAGACGAGATAAGGGAAGAAGTGATTGCATTCAGGAAGATAGAGAAGCTAGATGATCTAGGGACTGCAGCGTCTAATCTCCGAAGACAGATCAGAAGGCTGAGGGAATCTCTTTTAGTCGAGAAGATAAAGAACGATTACAGGATAACAGAATACTACTCATTGTCTGACATATTCTCTGAGAAAGTGGAGAAGGTCATGCTTCCGAGCATTATCGAGAGAGTAAGGGAATACATGAAGAACATCGACGAGGCGTTCAAAGATGACAAGCTATAATGATGTCAAGGAAAGCGACGTGAAGAAGCTAAAGAAATATGGGTTTTCTGAAGAGAAAAAAGGGAGAGATGAGCTTCTCAGGTTGAAAGGGAATTGCAGTCTTGTCCTATATAAGACCGGAAAGCTCCTTGTCCAAGGAAAAAAAGAGTGTGTTTCAGAAGTTGAAAAGCTGATAGATTATTGCGGTGTCGCAAAAAACACAGGTCTCGCTGGCCTCGCGATAGGGACAGATGAGAGCCTGAAAGGGGATACGTTCGGTGGGATCGTCGTCGCAGGCTTTCTGGCAGACGATTCAAT
>JAAXVZ010000311.1 GCA_013335235.1 Nanobdellota archaeon
GTGGCAGTGGTTGAAGGACCTCAAAATCCTGGGCAACCTGTGTTTCAACCAGGATATCCAGATTGGTCTTTTTAGGGATTTTCCAATTATGGGTATGCTTCCCTGGGCTGTCCTGCCTTTCAAAGACAAACCCGAATCCCTTTGCCATCTGGTCCCCATTATTCATTAAATATACAGAATCAATAGTTGCGACACCCCTGTCATCTCCAAGCCGGATTTGCATGAGGCCGGATCTCTCATCATAAAGAAGATAGTTTTCTGATCTCTCTTTTTCAGCAAAATGGCTCTGCTTTATCTGCAGTTCCCTGAAATGCTCTAAAAGCCTGTCTTTTGCCAGCTCGCCTTGCAGCACAATATCTGAATTCATCATCCCACCCCATCAGATCTAAGAACTCGTCTTAGGTCATATCAGCCTCTTTTTAGGAAAAATATACTCTCTTAGCTTATATATTTTACCAACACCTTTGAGGAATAGAACTTAGCGAGCAATGTGCTTGAGTCAGAGGTCTGCTTTTTATAACTCAGATGGATAAGGTATGTTGAATTTGTACGAGGATAAAATCAACTTGTATATCAGGCACTTAGCTGCCTGGCATATGCTGTTTTCTTTTCCTCTTCTTGAACTCATCCCAGAGGAAATTGACTAATATCCCTAGCACAATTGTACCGACTGCGCTTGCGATGCCTTGATTCAGCAAGTACATGCCTAGGAACGTAAAAAACGCTATTGATACATACTTTATCAATGGCTCTACCAGGTCTTTATGCTTTTCATAGACCCTGTGGAGCCATGTGTGCCAGTCCCCACCGAGCACATACCCTATTATTATGACAGATGTCAGAAGATTGCCGAAGGTTATACCTAATATGATTGAAAAGAAACCTATTGTGAATATGTTCCTGTATTGGGTATTCAGGACAAATATGAATGCGCCTGTAAACAGCAGGAAAGAGAGTATAAGGTAGAAAATGAACTTCTCGATATTCTTGATTCGCTCTTCAAGTGTGTATGTCACTTCAGCATCTCTTTGTTTGATTACTATAAAAACTTTCCTAAGCTGCAGAGTCTTGCGCCTGCATGTATGTGATTTATATATAAGTTAATCAAAGCAATCGCATGACATATCACTGCGATGATTTTTTTACAAGTGTCATGCGCCAGACACCTGGTTTAGTCGTTGATCCTGAAGCGCCTATAAAGGGAGGTTGTGCAGCACTCTACCCAGGCATGCTACAAGATGCACATGTTCTTGTCAAGGCACCGTTGGACCCGTACTTGTCTAAAGGGATGGGCAAGCAAAGTGTAGAGACAGAGATAGCAGCGTACAAAACGTTTGCCTCATGCAATGGCATTGTCAAGCCATTGGCTACAGGAAATGCAGTCGGTCTCCCTTATCTTGTGCTGCCGCACCTGGTTCCAGTCGATAGCTTGGTTAGAGAGATGGACTTGCCAACAACCCTGGAGATAAAATATGCGGTAATTTCCACATTAGAGGAGATGCATACAAAATATGGACTAGCGCACCATGATACAAACCCTACAAACTATTTTTTAGACGGCAGAATACCCTTGCTGGGTGACCTTGGGACTGTTGAGGTATGCAATAGCCAGAAAAGGATAGTTGGTGGGACAAGGTTATTTTTACCTCCAGAGCAGAAACAGGGGAAAGTCCTCGCAGCGAATGATGTATATGCAGCAGGTGTATCATTATTTACTATGATGGCTTGTTTTGACCGTTCAGAGATAGATTCCAGGCAGAAAATCAGCAAGGAGAGGGGAGTCCTTGTCGATGATAATTCCTTGGTCGGTCCAGAGCAGTTGTCTGTC
>JAAXVZ010000095.1 GCA_013335235.1 Nanobdellota archaeon
CAGATATCAGCAACCCTTACCACGAGTTCATCAACATTCACTGGCATAATCCCCCTTTGTCCGCGCGCTGAAAAAGCGCACTGAAACACCGCACATGGAGCCGGCTGATGATTTGGAAGATGGAAGAGACCGCAATCCGCAAGAAGAGAATTGGCAAAGACTGACACCCAGATTGCACGGATGAAAGACGGGCGATTACAGATTCAGGCAACCTCGCTGAATGCCCCCGCCTCCGCCCGACTCATCTCTGCCTCGAGCGAAAACAGAGAAGAGCCCAACACAAATCCTTGCTGTGGGGGGAGAAGAGACCGGAGCACCTCAGCAAGGCATTGGTGATTCGGTGGTCGACGCAGAAAGGAGTGTCAACCCGGTTGGGAGAATTTGGATAATGTTCTCCAATATTTCAACTAGCACTTCCCGGACGAACCGTCAACGGCACACCGCTATGTCAATTTCGGCATTTCATACGAATAATCGGCAACATGTGATGGTCGATGGGCGTTCAACGCAATTGGAGTAACTCATAGGCTGGTGTGGTTGCGTTTGCTGCTTTTTGCTACAAGTGAAGCATCCCAGAGAGGGATTGTTAAATCTTTTCCTGTCTTGAAATAATCATATAATGGAACTCCCTCGCATTTCTCTGTGATTAAACCTTCATCAGGGTTTTCACATAAATAAACTTGCGGAACCCTGATACCTCGTTCTCTTAAGCCTATTAATACTGCTGCTTCAATCTGATTAAGTTGTGGAGTTGGATGCTTCTTTGGGTACATCTGCTGTTTCAAGTCATAAATATTCCCGTAAAAAACACCCTTTTCTATCTCAGTCCATTTGAATGCTTCAGCTTCCCATACCTCTGCACCAGATCTTCCTGGGGAAGGGGTCCTATGTCTTGTCGGCTGGACTTTGATATTATTGTGGTGTTGCATTAACTACTACATAGTAGTATATCTATATAAATCTATCTCTCCTCCTTTATAAATAAAATAGTCGTAGAACTCTCCTTAAAAACCAATTAAAAAATAGGGGAAAACTACTTCCCGTAATAGAAGAACTTGTCTATCGAGACATCCTTTGGCGCGACCTGGTTCCTGTCTATGGGTTTCGCCATGTCTCTTGCAGCTGCAGGCTGGTTGTTTGCTAGGGACAGGCTGTTCTCCTGCCCAGGCTGCGGCGCAGGCCTCCTAGACATCCCTACTCTGGCATCATTCAGCTGTTTCTCCAGGTCATCCAGCTTTTTCTTTGTGTCTACAAGCTCATTTGTCATGTCGCGCATGGCAAATGTCAGCTTCCTGACCTCTTTCCTGAGGTCTTCCATGTCATTGCTCTGCTGCTGGTTCGACTGCTCCTTTGAGTAGTCATTCTCTTTTCCGTACAGTCTCTCTGCCTGGTTTATCGCCTCTTCCTTGCTCATCAGGTTATGCTGCTTTAGGTTCATCGCCATCTGGTTTAGTTGCTGAACTTTATTTATATCCATTCATTCCACCATCCTTCTTATCTCTTCTAACACCTTGATATTCTCGAGCGAGTGCCCGAAACTGGGATCAAGAGAATAAGCTTTCTTAAAAGCGCTGAGCGCAAGGTTCAGGTCAGCTATGCTGCGCCCTTCATAATAGAATTTCTTCGCGAGGTTTATCGCAAGATCATACACATACTGCTTGTTCTCTGGTTGGCTGTCGGCTAGCATCTGGAGGTTTGCTGCAGCTTCGGAATACCTGCCAAGAGAGTTATAAAGCAGGGCAAGATTATTCCTGGCAACAGCATATTCTGGGTCTATCTTCAAAGCCTTGAGGTAATTCTCTTCAGATAATATTGGGTTCTTCTCCCTGTAGAATGCGCCAAGGTTATTGTAGGCGAACATATTGTCGCTATCCAGCACTATTGCTCTAAGGTACGCTTTCTCTGCAGCATCTGTGTAGCCTTGCTTTAGGAGGAAATCTCCCATAGAGACATACATATTTGAGTTTGCGCCGGCAGGCACAAGCAGAGTCTTTCCCAGGACAACCCCGGAGAGTATCAAGAGCAATATCGCAAGAACCCACATTTTTTTCATAGAAGTAGTTAGATACTAAATTAGTATATAAATATTATTGTTATGTATAACAATATACATTTTTGTATATTGGTTTTATGTTCTATATTTAGGAGGCACGTCCATCTCCAAGTCCACAGCCACGCCGACATTGGCAAGCTTTTCCTGCCAGCCTTGCAGCCTGATATATTTTTTGTCTGTGGTATCCATGAATGAGCGTAAGTTGCTTGTGAACACCATCCTGCCGTCAACCTCTGCAGGAATGATAATAGAAGCCATCTGAAGCAGGTGGAAGTCCTCCCTCATCTCTTCGAATATATTCTGTGCGTGCGCTCGGTATACCTCAGCCATCTCTCCCTCACCAGGATGTCCGCTAAGCCTTGCAAAAACCCGTTCAAGGAGCAGGCTATGCCTCTCTGAAATGGACGCGATAAGCATTATGTGGTCAAATGGCCTATCATACTTGCAGTCACCAGCAACAGCCACCATATCCTGATATAGCCAGGAGCATAGCTCAATTCCGTCAAATGAACCCTCTGCGTCGATCTTCATGAACATATCTTCTGTCTCATCTATACGTGTATGGATCCTTTCCAGTTCCATGCCGTTCCGATAATCCCTCTTGATATCTGTGACAATATTCTCGGCGATAGCGTTGATTGCATCATGCAGCCCGTCAGCGATATCTATCACGACATCAGTCAGGGTTTCATTATTCGATGTTTCTATGAATTCATCGGCATAGCCGTATATCATCGAGCTATAGAACAGCCTGCCTTTGAGGTTCCACACAGTCTTAATTGCGCCCAGATCCTCTTTAAGCCTGGAGCCTATATCTCCCAGCTTCAGCGCCCTGCCTTCTTTATTTATCCTTCTGACCAGATCGTCATTTGGAGCATCTGGAAAAACTATGTCTAACCTATCCATTTCGAAAAGGAGATTATTATCTTATATTTAAGCCGTAGGGTGTTTTGGCGGATAAGCCACGTTGAAATCCACGCTGATACCTATTTCAGAAAGCTTTTCTTTCCAGGGGAGGATATGCTTAAGTTCAGTCATGTGCCATTCCTTGAATTTTTCTCCGCTAGAATAGAACCCAGGCATGCCGTTGGGCAATATCGCAGGTATCATCAGCATCGCTACCTTCACTTTTTCAAAAGCTTTAGCGTAATCATAGAAGATATGCTTGCTGCTTTCCTTAAGGTCATTCACTTTTTCTTCATCTTCATCAAAATCACTGATCAATCGGTAGCTCAGGTTGAGTAGGCTATCATATCTGTTAAGCACAAACTCGTATATTGCAAGGCATTCCATTGTCCTTGTCATGCCATTTGGAAGAACAAGCCTAGAGGTTATTTGTTTATCTGCTTTCTCTCTGACACCTTTCAGCATATCTGACATCAGTCCAAAATAATCACCAGAATCCTCTTTGGCAAGGAGGAGGAACAAATCCCCTAGCTGTGTCATTCTCGGGATAGTCATGGTTACAGGCTGGCCAGCAGCGAAATCTGTCACGACCCACTCTACCAGCATATTTCCGAGATAGTCAATAGCAGTCTCACAGTCCTCTGCAATCTTCAGGATGTGCGCGTCATTCGGGCCAGATGTCTTTCTTAGCACATAATCCAGTGAGTTAGAATAGAGCGTTGATGCTTTTCCTATCCGGTCCTCAGGGCCAATTCCTTTCCTGACAGACAATATCTGCTGTTTCAGGCAGGTCCCGATATGAGGTGCATTATTGCGTCTGCCTTCAGCATTGAGGGCTAGCTCAAGTTCAGAATCCATCTCTTCAGGAAGCAGTTCTAGTATCTTGCTCATGTTTTAGCAAGGGTAACATATGTTAAATATAACTTTATGTGTAAAAGCTAGGATAGCATCGGAATAACTCAGCTATTTCAGGATCTTCTTCGAGAAATGGACAAGTAGGCCGACTAATATAGTCAGGTACATCACTAATATTGCGGCCTCGACAGCCATACTGGTAGCTCCCAGGCTGAACACCAGGATCTTCTTGAAAGCGAGGCTTGCGACAACAAACGGGTTCCAGGAAGCGATTGCAGACGCCAAGGGCGGCATTGTCTCTAACGGTGCGACAGCGTCAGAAAACATGAAAAAGCCGAGGGCGACAAATGTCGATGAGAGTATTGCTGTCTGCTCGTTCCTTATCAGGATCGCAGATAGCATTCCCAGGCAGATGAAGAAAAGCGCCAGCAAAAGCACGATGAAGAGCACTGGGAAGATGTGTGAAAGCACGTCTATCCCGAAACTGACCTGCCCTACCATCAGGAGAACAGATATCTGGAACAGGACAACAATAATATTTGTAAATAAAATTCCGAAGACAAAGACCATGTTGTCCTGCGGAGACAGTAGGTTCCTGTAGAACGCCTTTGAATTTACTTCAGATAGCGTGACTATCGTAGAGAACAGGATGCTGATGAATATGATTATTATGGCAAGCATGCCGGGGAATGCGAACTCTATGCTCCTCTTTCCAGGAAGTATCGGCTCGTAATCCTGAAGTATAGGCTTCACTAGCTTTTCAGCTAGCTGTGGGTCCAGCCGCTCCAGGTTCTTTAGGCTCTGGTTCAGCTCAGCCTCTATTGCAAGGACATTAAGTATTCCTGAATCTATCTTCTTTACATATTCCTCTGATGCTGTTATGTCACTGTCCAGCAGATCCCTGACGCGGTCCAGCATAGACACGGCATTGTCAAGCTCCTGCAGCTGCTCGCCCATGCTTTTTTTCAAAGAATTTCCTGTGTCATTGAACGCGTCAAGCCTGGAGCGCATCTGGATGATGGCAGTCCTTATCGCAAGCTTGGCTAGATAATCTTCAGGAAAGCTGAGGTTAAGGCTGGTGTTAAGTGAGATATTGAAAAACCCTATGTTGCTTTCCTCTGGTATCTCTTCTGGCAATTCAAACTCTGTCGCCTTTTCCAGGTCATCCAATGCAGAGCTCAATGCAGCCTGTGCCTGGGATAAGCTATCAAATGAAGTGTTATAGCCTTGCGCAAGGGTGTTTGCGTCCTTCTGTATCTGCTTTATCCTTAGATATGCAGGAAGGAACTGATTCCTTATTTCGATAAGCCGTTCTTTCCTCTCTATAAGGTCTGATTTTATGCTCTCGCTCTCGTTTACAAGCAGATGGAGGTCAACCTCTTTAGTCTTAAGGTATACTACTGTGTATTGGATGTTTGAAAAGATAGTTCGCGCAGATTCGATTGAGATCTTCTCAGCCTGGCCGCCAAAGAATTTGGAGATAGACTCCACAAGCTTGTTGGACAATGCTTTCTTGCTATTGTCAAAATAGAACCTGATAGAGCCAGATGGCAATTCTTCTTCACCTTGCTTTATGAATCCAGGCGAGAACTCAAGGCAGATATGCGTCTTCTGGGCCGCGATCTCATCTACGCAGCCAGACACATTTGCGTATCGGGTGACAGTGGCATATGAAGAGAAATTAGCGAAAGCAGGCTCCAGCATCTCATAGTCCGAGCTTATCACGCCTATCTTGATATCATGTACATCCTCTCCGGAATATGCAAATCCTATAAGTAGGATCAGGACAAGCGGGCCTAATATCAGCAGCAGGACAGAGGATAGTTTCCTGAATAGTATAGAGAAATTCTTCTGCTGCTCAGAGAGGATCGCTTTCCAGAAGTTCATCTCTCCACCACCTTTGAGAATTCTTTGAAGAGGTCTGTGTCCTCGTGCAGATTAAGGACTTCGCACTTCCCTTTATGGAGGACGCCTGCGCGCTTGCAGTTCTCCTTTATCTCTGGGAAGATG
>JAAXVZ010000096.1 GCA_013335235.1 Nanobdellota archaeon
TATAAATTTCAGCTCAGGAGAGCTCACAGTCACAGCTAAGGGCAGCAGGCTTCTCAAGTGCAAGGATTGGGATTTTTCAGCGCAGGAATGCAAAGGTGAGTGGGCATTTATTATGCAGATATATCCTGGAGAGAATTATTCCTTAGCTATAGATGCAGTGGATCCAGCCTATGCTGAAGTCGGACTGGCGTCAATCAACACTGAAAAGCCGCTATATCATCCAGGAGAGACAGCCAAGCTGATTGTGGTTGCCCTTGACAACCAAGGCAGCTTAGTCACTGGTGCCAACCTTACAATCTCTGTTATAAGTCCTGAAGGCGCTGTCACGAACCTGACCAGCCAGGATTTGGATATAACAGAAGAGGAAAGAGGTGTGTATACTGCCTATTATCTTATTGGTGAGTCAGAAGGGAACTATTCTTTGTTCGTATCAGCCATAAGCACTAACCTGAACAACACAATGTTCTCTTATTTTTCTGTCCTTGATTATTATGAGTTTGACATAATCAGGGAGACCCCGGTCACGACAGATCCCTGGGGCGGACCGTTTACCTCAAGGATTAATATCACTGGAAGCCATTCCCCTTTTGATTTCACTGAGACCATACCTTCCAGGTTCACTGTCCTAGACACAGGCGGTGCAGAGGTTTCTACACAGGATAATTTGACCTATTTGAGATGGTCCAACCTCAATAATGCTTCTTCAGTTAGCTATGTCGCAATCCCTCCGCTTGTAACGCCAGAACTATACTCACTCAGGTCTTATGTGGAATCCGAAGAGGGGATTTTTGAGGAAGCAAGGCCTTGGTACCTTGCAGTCGACCCAATCCTCTATGCCCAGCTATGCGTAGCACAGGACAACAGCAATGGCCAGGATAATTATGATACTGCATGCGATGGAACATACCCCAATGCGTGCGGCGGAGGCGCAGCAGACAGGCTTACATGCAATGACGGCCAGTATGAGACGCATGCAGGAACAAACAACAATAGGTGGGATGGCGTCAGGATATCAGCGTATGACTCCACCATCCAGTACTGTACCGGCATAACCAGAGTAGATGTCTGCTATGAATGGTGGCAGAGCGCAGGCCACGATGTCGCAAGGATTGCTGTCGACAATGACAATTGGGCCAGTGCAACAACAGCAGTATCTACTGTCCCAGGTGCAGCAGCCAATCCCGGAGTGACGTGCGTTGATGTCTCATCGCTTGACAACTGGGTATGCGGCAACTTTGACAATACAGGGACTGATGCCCAGGTGGTAGCGCAGGCGCAGAGAGACAATTCAGGGTTATCAAGGACGCTTACAATCGATGTGCTGTTCTTCAATGTGACATATACCAGCGATTACCCTGTTTCTGTCTATTCCCTAAACTATCCTGCAGATGGAGCAAACTTCTCTTTCTCCCAGATAACTTTCAATTTCACAGCGAGGGATGACAAGACGATACAGAACTGCAGCCTATACATGAATGTGTCTGGCTGGAGCATCCAGGGAACTGCCTTCAATGTGACGAACAACACTAATACTAACATAACAATAAGCCCGGCAGATGGGCGTTATATCTGGAACGTAAGATGCTTTGATAATGCGACGACACCATATAATGCATGGTACAGCTCAAACTATACCTTTACATTAGATACAGCTGGCCCTAATACTACAATTACAGATCCTCTCAATTTTTCAAACATCTCTTCTACTACCACATATACCATTTCTGCTACACCCCTAGATGCACTCTCCCCCATTAGCACTGTTTTCTTCTATTATCGCAGATTCCCCTCAGATCCTTGGACAACAATTTCTAACGATACATCTTCACCTTATAGGGCTACATGGAATCTAGCCTCTCTGCAGGATGCCAACTCATATCAACTGATGGCATATAGCAATGATAGCCTAGGGAATATCGGGCAGAATTACACAATCGCCAATATCACAGTCGATAGGACAGGGCCTATAGCGACGCTGATCACACCTGCCAATTTTTCAAATATAACAATAGAAAACTATATCGTGAATGCGACAGTATGGGATAATCTTTCGCAAGTGAACACTGTAATATTTGAGTACAGGCAGACTCCCTTCTCTGCGTGGGTGAATATCTGCACCACAACACCTGTGAATGGAGTCGCTAACTGCACATGGGACCTGACAAGTCTTGCAAACGGCGTACAGTACCAGGTTCAGGCAAGGGCGAATGACAGCCTTGGGAACATGGGCGGAAACGCGACCAATGGAAATATAACTCTCAGCCTGATACAGCCGCCGATGATATCGCGCATACAATGCTATTCCGGGGGATGGATGAACTGCACTGAGATTCCCTACGGGAGCACACTGGAGAGTGTAAGGGCCAATTGCACTTCAAATAATTTCGGAAGCATAAGCAATGCCAGCTTTATACTGAAGAACATTGATGATAATCATACTTTCTTCAATTCGACAGTATTCAGCCAGACCGGAGGGTACTGGGAATACAACCTCAATGATTTCAATATATATGATTCCGGAGATTTCAGCCTCGCTGTCACATGCAGGGAAAACCCTGAGAACACAACTGAGTACAACTGGACAGTCCCTTGGGGGACATTGTCTTCCAGCCTGGTCAGTCCTAGCAATCATACGAATGTGTCCAGGAACAGGTTCTTTAATTTCATATCCAGCATTTCCTGCATCGGAGGGGAATGCGGATATGTGGAAGCGACCCTTGATCCTGTCTCAGCAGAGACTGCAGACAGCGGAACAGTCACTGACAATGACGGTGGGAATGATGAAGAAGGGGGCAGCTACACAGACACCCAATCCAACAATGGCGTATACCTTGCAATTGGGGAAAACACGAACGGAGCAAATGACAACGTCAATTCGCTGATAGATTTCACATTCAATATAAGCAGCCTCGGAATAACAATATCTGACCTGAATTCAATGAATGTGTCTATAACCTACTGTTATTCCGGGGCAGATACCTATGCGGCAATAAATTGCGATGGCGGCACGGACAATCCTGAAAAGACAGCCAACGGAAACCAGGACATATGGATCTACAATTACAACACCTCGGCTTGGGTTGACATAGGCAACCTTGACACAGCGGGCGGAGAGACTGAGACAACAGATATCTATGTGCCTTCAGGCAGCCTTGCAGACTACATAAGCAATAATATGGTATCTGTCCGTGTCGAATATGTGACAAACAACGGGAACAATAATGATGCCTGGCTGGCCATAGACTACCTTAACCTGAATGTGGATTATACTTTCTTAAAATCCGGAGCAGTCTCGACAGTCCAGGGTACTATACCCTTTTACACGACCAGCTCTAACCCTCAGAATGCCACGCATCAAAGCTGCCTTGGGAACATGACTGCAGGAGATACATGCAGTGTCTCCTGGTATGTTAATGCTACGGGTGAATTAGGTACAGTGCATGATTTCTTTGTGCTTTACAATCTCACAAGCAACAGGGATCATGTAGCAGACTCATCAACAAGCCATATCAATATAACCATAATCCAGAATAGCGCACCTTCAGCGGTCTATGTAAACATCACTCCTGCCGCCCCAGGGATATCTGACAACCTGAACTGCACCTTTGAGGTCTATGACAATGCCCTGGACCTGCTGAGCGCAACAGTCTATTGGTATGAATCAGGAAGCCTGCAGTACAGCGAGACGGTGAATGTTTCGCGAAACGTACCGTACACGCACACTCTTGGTTCAGGCAATACCTCAGCGAGCGAGACCTGGAAATGCGGCATAATCCCCTATGACCTGGAGTTCTACGGCTCACAGATGAATTCGACATCTGTGAACATCTCAGCGTCAACTCCTCCAGCAATAAGCAATCTTGAATGCCAGCGATTTGGTGTTGTATGGGGTGCATGCAGCAATGTTGTATATAATGACCAGTTCACTGCAGTCAGGGCGACATGCACAGATACAGATGGATACATAGTGAATGCAAATTTTACCTTCTCGAACCTGAATGATTCGTACACTTTCTTCTCTACAAATTATTCAAGCCAGGCAGGCAATGTATTCACACTTGACTTTGGCGATATAACAATACAGGATTCAGGAGCATTCAATATAGATGTGCTTTGCCTTGATAATTCTTCTACTGCCAATACATATACTGGTTCATGGTCTGTACCTTGGGGAACCCTGACTTCCCAGCTTATCAGCCCTTCCACTAATATCAATGTTACGCAGAATCGTTTTTTCAATTTCACCTCCCGAGTAACTTGTTCAGGTGGGGAATGCGGCAGCATAAACGCGACACTTGATCCGACACCTTCATGGTGGAACGGCAATTTCAGGTATAGGCGCAGACTCAACATAACAAACAACCAGGCGTCTGTCCTGCAGTCAGGGTATTCCATGAACATCTCTATCAATACGACCTCTGATAAGTTCCTCCAGAATGGCAATGACTTCAGGGTAGTGTGGCTGAACGGCGCAAATTGGGTGGAACTTGACAGGATCAATGAGACTTCCAGGTTCGATACAGATTCGACTGAAGTGTGGTTCAAGCTCCAGCAGGCCATCCCCTCAAGCTCTTATGACGACACTTACTTCATATACTATGGCCATGCTGGCGCAGCAAGCCCTCCGGTAAACAGGTCGAAGATCTACCTTTACCACGATGATTTCAACAGGGCAGATGTCTCTGACATAAACACTGAGGCTGCATACGGCAGCACAGGCGGCGGCACATGGTCTATTAGCGGAAACAAGCTTGTGAATGTCGGCGCAGCAGGAGACCCGAACAAACTGGAGATAGATGCGCTTGGAGATGTAAGTTATGATGTGGATATGTGGGCGAAAATAAACATCTATTCTACCTTGGGAAGTGCTAGCGATCTGTGGAGGATGGGCCTTTCCTCAAATATTGATGATGTCGGTGGGGATGGGCAAGGATATTGCTTACTGTTCCATCAGGACCATTCCAGCCTTGATCTGCTCAATGACCTGAGGAGCTGGGGTTTCAATGGCGCATATAGTTGGAATGTAGATACATGGTACAACATGAGGTTCAGGGTGATAAACCCCTCTGCGAGGCTCGGCAATGGGAAGGTATGGTTGGTCGGGGCAACAGAGCCAAACGCCTGGACGATAACTGATGGGACGTTCGGCACAGGGACAGCAAGGGGGTACGGAGAGCTTGGATTCGGGGGCTCTAGACAGGGCGATACGACCCATTTCGACGATATTATAATAAGGTACATTGTCACAAATATCCCTACAGCCGCAATAGGATCTGAAGAGGAATATGGGATTAACAAAGGGATAATCCCCATGTATACAGGAGACCCATTTTACACTATTACCCAAAATCCCATGAATTCAACTACTGCGGCATGTCTATGGAATATGACCTCTGGGGACACATGCGATGCGACATGGCAGGTCAATGCAACAGGGACAGCAAATACCACATGGGAATTCTACACGCTATTTGATTCGCTCCAATACAGCGCTATATCTGAGAATATCTCTAGGAAGATCAATATTACCATAATCTCAAACCAGGCTCCAACAGTCACTGCAGTAAACTTGACACCTGTGCAGCCGCTTTACTCAGATAACTTGTACTGCAACTTCACAGTGGCTGACTCTTCTGCTCTGGATATACTGACAGCAAATGTCACATGGTACCTAAATGGCGCTTATAATAGATCAGAGATACGTACAGTATACTCAGGTGTCAGCTCATCTGTGACACTTGGCTCTGGAAACCTTACTGCAGGCCAGGTCTGGCACTGTGGTGCCGTATAAGACTTGATCGTATGGACGGACACC
>JAAXVZ010000097.1 GCA_013335235.1 Nanobdellota archaeon
TTTTCGCATTTGCCCCTTCACATGATTCGACAGCCATGACTAAGGGATGGCATTGGACAGTATCCCATATCTCGTTTCCTATAATTAAATTGTCACGGCCGGCTAGATTAATCCCTGTATCTTGGTTGCGGTAAAGCCGATTATTGCGAATAACATTATCATGACTAAGGGTTGCTTCGGATGGAGTTCCATAGATAAATATTCCTATTAGGCTTGCGTCATGAATATAATTATTTTCAATAACATTGCTTGCACCTTTTATAAAAATACCAGAACTCAGACTGTAGCTCCAATAGTTAACGTATTCTGTGTTGGTTATTTCAAAGTTTTTTATTATGATGTAGTTCGCATTAATGCTAAAACCTTTGTTGACAACTGTACCTTGCGATTGGAATGTTATTGGAAGATTCAATGAGCCTGAACGACCGATATTTACTCGTTCACTATAGTTTCCTTCCAATACGATTGCAGTGTCTCCTGCAATCATTGTGTTGGCTGCTTTTTGAATTGTTTTCCAAGGCAGAGTTTGTGTTCCAGGATTGCTGTCTGAACCGATTGTCGACACATAATAATTTGCAGATGCAGCACAATATAGGTTAATCATCAAAAAAAATAACCAGAACGTTGTTTTTTTCATCTTCCTATGTTTTTTGCGACTAATATTATGTCTTTTAAATTAATAATATTGTCCTTATTAACGTCACTATTTTTATTTGTAAATCCGCTTGTTTTCCCAAATTCCTTTACGATCTCCTTAATATCATTCAAGTCAACTTCTCCGTCACTATTGACATCGCCTAACAAAGGAAGGTATTTCTCGATAGTGATTTTATCAAGCATTGTATATTTTTCCCTTCCCCTGATGATTAGTTCATGCTGCCCTGCCTCAAGGTTAAAAGATTTAGGGACAAATTCATTGCTATTATACGTGCCTGAACCTCTCCATCCAGCTATTCTTTCTTCAAATCCTGTTGTCAAAGGGATATCCCATACGTTGTAAGGTTCTGTTGGCTCACTATCAATATTAATATAAAGTGAGTTTTTGTCTTCTCCGGAGGCGTTTAATATTAGTTTAACTATATATCCTCCTGGTTTATCAACATTAAAAAGATAAGAAGCTTTTCCACCATTTGAAGGGGTGCTTACATCATTTATCTGATAAATAGCTCCTTGAGCAGTAACATATGGTGTTGTAATTGTTCCTGCCTCAGCTTCCCATGATAAGCCTGGCAAGACTGTACTTTGAGTTATACATGCCCCGCTAGCGCAGGTCTGCCCTGCTGCACATGCAGTTACACTTGACCATTCGAAGCAAGTATCAGAATCATAGTTCCCGCATGTCCTGTATCCATTTCCTGAGCATTCCTTTAAACCATTTGTCTGGCATTCATCTGTGCATGCTGCAGGGCACTGGATTCCTGTGCAAAGATAACCTGGTGAAACATAACTTATACCTGCAACTCCTGGAGGGACAAAATCCCCTTCAGGAGGGATACCTTCAGTTATCCTTCCTGTTACATGCGGGGTCATTTCAGCCGGAAAGGTAGCATATTCCCTGCCCTGCTCATCCTTGCTTACAATTGATTTGAATGGTGCGCTTGCACTAGATGCTGGCCAAACACTGTTGCCTAGGCCACCCCATCTTTCTGTTGGAACGTCTATCCAGAAATTTTCAAGTGTGATATCTCCCTGATCTTCATGGCCTATCCAGAATTGGTATCTTGCAGTTGGGTCTCCTATTAGGTTTGCATTTTTTATAATAACTGGCCCATGCGGATAGCCGTCATCTGCTTTCAGCATAAATCCTTGATAATCTGATGATCCTGTGAATCTGTCTATACGGATCTCTTTTGCATTCCCCCAGGACTGGACCAAATCAGGGTGATTGTCAGTAAATCCCACCTGGTCTCTTGCTTTTATATGGTCGATTCTTACATTTTGTATCTGAACAATTGATTCTCTGCTGAATCCTGTAATGCCTTCTGAGATATCTTCCCCATGCCCCAACAATCCTTCAATATGGATTATACCTGTTGAAGACTGCACATTCAGCATCCTCCTGGAAGGTATATCCGGGCTACTGCCCTGCCATGGGATGTCAATCTCCCCTCCAATTATGACAACGTTATGGCAGTTGTAGATGCTCAGGCCAGCGTGCAATGGATAGTCAGGCATATCAATTAAACAGTCTCTTTTGTTGTTTGGGTCATTCCAGAAAGAGGATTTGTCATTGGTTGGTTTCAGGATAAGTGGGTCGCTGAGTTCTGGCGGAGCCCATGTCAGTTTATTGTCTGCTGCAAAGGCAGATGTAATGAGGAAAAAAAATAACACATACTTAACGAGTTTTTTCCCAGGCATTATTGTTTAGTTTATTGCTGCGGATTATATATTCTTTTCTTAATCCAACAATTTCATAATTGGTTTGGCTGATGGTGTGGCACGATCTGCATTTCTTATTCATACCTCAGCGCATCCACTGGTTTCAACTTAGAGCCTTGGTAGGCAGGTATCAGTCCTGCGAGTATGCCTATGACAACTGAGACAGAAAGAGAGATGACGATAGAGTTCAAAGAGACAAATGTTCCTCCCCTGATCATAGATGTCTCTCCCATGAGCGCCGGAAGGGCGCTAGAAAGGAGTGTCCCAAAGACAGCTCCCAGGAAACCTCCCACAAGACCTATCAATGCAGCGTTCAGGATGAATATCAGCATTATATCCCTGTTCTTTGCACCTATGGCCTTCATTATTCCTATTTCCTTTGTCTTTTCAAGTACAGATGTGAACATGGTGTTGGCAATCCCGACAGCCCCGACAATCAGGGAGACTGCGGCAATAGCCAAGAGGAAATTGTTCATAGATGACATCATTTCAGACCTGGTGGCCTGCATCTGCTTGCTTGACGTAATTGAGAAATCTTTTGTCTTGGTTGTGACATGCCGGACCATCATCAGCTTCTTCTCTGTCTTGTTTATGACCTCATCCAGCTTGTCTTCATCCTTTATCTTTATCACAATACGGTCGTATACTCCGTTCTCTTTGTCATCTATGACCTGGTAGGCCATAGATATAGGCATATAGATACTGTTGCTCTGGTCATCAAGTATGCCGACCACCCTGAATACATTCTCTTCTATGGTGAGCATCTGGTTTATGCCGACTGGCTTTGAAAAATATGATTCTGCAAGCCTTCCTCCGATGACTACTACATTCTGGTCTGCAGAGTCAAGCATCCTTCCTTCGCTAATTTCAGAGGTGGTTATCTTCGACCACACTGCCTGATCCACACCTGTCAGTGAGACTGTCCCTGATTTACCTAGGTATGACACCTTGACATTTCCGCTGATCTGCGTGTCAATGTACGCCAGGTCAGGTATGCCCTTTAGTGCCTGCATATCCAGATTCGTGAGTTCTGGTTCTTCTTCTGTTGCGCCTTGGCTGCCTCCGCCCCGTTCCCCTCCAGGGCCGAACATCGTGAATCCCCTTGAATAGCCTGCGCTAAGAGTAAGGATATCCCCTCCAAGCCCGCCAAGCTGGCTGTTCACAGCCTGCTGCATTCCGCTTCCGATTGACATGATAGCGACGACCGCTGCGACACCTATCACTATCCCCAATATCGTAAGCCAGCTCCTTATCTTGCTGTGGAGCACCATCTCGAAAGCGTGCTTGAGGCATTTTGTGAATTTCATTCCGTTCTACCTATTGTTTTTAATCAATCAGGATTCTCATCTTGCCTTGATTTTGCTTTTCTTTCTGAATATATCAGAAAATTTAGCTTCAGGGTCAATAAGTTTCAGCTTCCTGTATCTGGCTCTCATCACAAGTATTGCAGCCAGAAGCAGAATGATACCTACGCCGATTATATAATTCTGGTATTTTTCAATAAAGCTTTCCTGCCTCATCCTCCTGAAATCCGAATACCCTGTGCCTGTTGCAGTGCCTGCAATGCCTTGTGCCTGCGATGCATCTGACTGGGCACTCATGGCTACAGTCTTTTCCAGGGTATCTCTCTTTCCCATTGTATCGGTATATGCTATCTGTATCCTCAGTGCATTTTGCTGGGCCGCTGCACGGGTAAGGTTGGACTGTCTTGTCATATTCCTCTGGGCCATGCCTGTGCTGTCCTGCTTGAGGCTAAAGCTTGCGACAGTGTAATCTCCAGTGTTGAGATTCCCTATTATGGCTGAATTTGATCCTGATACCGCCCATCCCTGCTGCTGCGGCACAATAACAGAGACAGATGTCGCCGGGTTGCTGCCTACATTTGCTACCGTGAATGAGACCGAGTCGGTTGTGCTCTCTGAAAAAGCTATATCAAAATCTGTGCCGCCGCCGACATATACTCCTGCGATTGTCTCAGAGGTTACCTCAGTCCCTGTCAGTTGGTCATCATAAGCGAGAGTCAGCGCCAGCTCATATATCCCTGCGTCTGCACCTGTATCTGCTATGACCTGGTATTCTATATCTTCGCTTTCGTCTACATCGATATATTTGATGTATTTTGTGTTGTCGCTGCCTACAGGCAGGATTATCTTGTCATCGTTGACCCAGCTGAATGTCAGGTCTTTTAACGGAGCGCTGCCGACATTCTTTATAGTGAATTTCAGTGTATCCAGCCTGCCAGGTATCAAAACTGCCTTGTCGATGAATATGATCTGGGCAAATTTCTGGCCAGATACATCTACATCAAAATAATTTGAATAGGATATATCGTCATACGCAAGATTCAATTTTGCCTGATTTGTCCCCTCGACTGCGCCTCTGTCTACCGCGGCAGTGAACTTGAATATCATGGCATTGCTTCCCTGATAATAGCCAGGCAGGACGCTTATTGTTTTTGTATATTCCTCTCCCGCAATCTTTGTGAATGGGAATGTCGGCACAAAATCAATCTTTATTCCGTTGATGTCCGCACCTCCAAGATTCTCAGCCATGAATCTCAGTTCGACATTCTGGCCTGCGGTTGCTGGGTCTGGGGTCTGGCTCACTAAAGTGACCTGCAGGCTCTTTGTATTGTCTGTGGCAGCAGAGACTAGCTGCAACAGGCACAGGATCGCAAATAGGAACATAATATTGTTTTTTCTCATCCTCTGGCACCTCGTTTATGCTCAATTCTTTCAACAATACCATCTTTCAGGTATACAATCTTGTCTGCAAATTTCACCAAATTCATGTCGTGTGTGACTATAATGATTGTCTTGTTCTCATCATCATGCAGCTTTTTCAGGAATTCCATTATAAACTGGCCGGATTTTGAATCCAGGTTCCCGGTTGGCTCATCCGCAAGTATTATCTCTGGGTCCACAGAGAGCGCCCTTGCGATTGCGACCCGCTGCATCTGTCCGCCTGATAGCTGCTGCGGCTTGTGGTGCATCCTCTCTGCGAGCCCCACCATCTTCAGCAAGTCTGAAGCTTTTTTAAAAGCTGTAACATCATCGACATCCTGGAACTCCAGCGGAAGCATCACATTCTCATGCGCTGAAAGAGTAGGTATGAGATTGAACTGCTGGAACACGAAACCTATCTTCTTCCCCCTAATCTGGGCAAGCCTTGATTCTCCGAACGAAAGTATGCTCTCTCCATTCAGGAAGATGTCTCCCTTTGTCGGAAGGTCCAGGCAGCCGACCATGTTCATTATAGTGCTCTTCCCGCTGCCTGAAGGCCCGGTTATTGCCATGAAATCGCCTTTCTCAACCTGGAATGTCACGCCCTGAAGGGCAGGAACATCAACCTCTCCCATCTTATAGATTTTCCAGACATCCTCAAGGCGCAGAAGCTCCTTACCCTTCTTATCGTCTATCAATTGTATCTCCAGA
>JAAXVZ010000098.1 GCA_013335235.1 Nanobdellota archaeon
GAGTTATCCAGATATGCCCTGGAAGAAGGTGTTGGTCAGTCTTGATCTGCACTAAATTTATATCATACTGGGTTTCAGAGAAAGCATAAGGAGATGCGATTTTTGCGTCAGCAGCTAAACCGCTTACAACTGCCGGATCAAGCAATCTTGCAAAGTTTCTGTAACCCGCAGGAGGAACGTGAAGGAGAGATGGAGGCCCATACTTTGCCGAGTAATAATTCAAGCCTCTTATGCTGCTGACCAATATATTGTCTTCAATTGCAGAGCGTATGTCTTGCGGAAACCCGGAGATAGCTGCTTCAAGAAGCCTTTGCGGTGTCCTCTCCTCTGTAGGATACACTGCAAACATTGAAGAGTATACTGCTGCAAAAATCTCAGGTTTTTGCTGCCGCAGATCCAAGGTTTCTTTCCTGTCTGAATCATAGATATATGCAAAAACTTCAGATATCCTCTGTGCTAAGGGATATGGTTCTAATATCCCTTCACTATGCGTTTCGCTGACATAGTTACCTATATCGAGAGCAATATCTTCATCAGCAGTCCTTCCAGGGAACCACATCATACCTTTATCTGGCATAATAACAAAACCAAAAGAACTTATATAAAAATATTTACTAAAAAGTAATAAAAATTACTTCTTCACAAAATCATGCTTTATATGCAATTCCTTCAGCTGCTTATCGTCTACCTCGGACGGTGAGCCGACCATGAGTTCCTGGGCGTCTTTGTTCTTTGGGAATGCTGTCATCTCCCGGATATTCGGCTCTCCTCTGAGTATCATGACCATCCTTTCGATTCCAGGTGCAAAGCCGCAGTGCGGAGGCGCGCCGTACTTGAAAGCCTTTATCATATGGCCAAATTTCTTGTCAACAACCTCTGGACCATAGCCGACCATGCCGAAAGCCTTGTACATGACTTCCGGAAGGTTATTCCTGACTGCCCCGGATGAGAGCTCGATGCCATTGCAAACGATATCATATTGGTATGCCAATATATCCAAGGGATCCATCGTCTCGAGAGCCTTCAGGCCACCTTGCGGCATTGAAAAAGGGTTGTGCGCGAAATCTATCTTGTCTTCCTCTTCCTTGTATTCAAAGAAGGGGAAATCGACAACCCATAGCCAGCCAAGGACAGACTCATCTATCAGCTTGAGCCGTTTCCCAAGCTCTAGCCTGACACCTGACAAGACCTTGCAGACAGTCCTCTCTTTTCCTGCTCCGAAGAAGATTATGTCCCCATCAACAGCAGACATCTCCTTGATTATCTTCTGGACCATCTCATCTCCCAGGAACTTAGTCAAAGGCGATTTGATCTCCTTATCTTTTAGAGAGATATATGCAAGCCCGCCTGCACCGCATGACTTTGCAATGTCAGTCAATTCTTCAATGTCCTTTCTTGTGAAAACATTTGCAGCTCCTTTTGCGCATAGTGCCCTGACAACACCTTTCTCTGCAACAGCTTTCTTGAATATCTCGAAGTTGCAGTCCTTCACGACATGAGAAAGCTCGTGGATCTCAAGGCCGAATCTTATGTCCGGCTTGTCTGACCCATATTTAAGCATGGCATCTTTGTATTTTATCCTTGGGAAAGGCGTGTGCAAAATCTTTTTGTTTGTGTAGTTCTTTGTCAAGTCCACAAACAGAGGTTCCATCAATGCGAAGAACTCATCCTGTGAAAGGAAAGAGGTCTCGCAGTCCAGCTGGTAGAACTCTCCTGGACTCCTGTCTGCCCTTGCATCCTCGTCTCTCATGCATGGTGCTATCTGGAAATACTTGTCAAAGCCCGCGACCATGAGTAGCTGCTTGTACTGCTGCGGCGCCTGCGGTAATGCGTAGAACTTACCTGGGTGCAATCTTGACGGAACCAGGAAATCCCTTGCTCCCTCTGGCGAGGAGACAGTAAGTATTGGCGTCTCAATCTCTGTAAAGCCCTGGGCGAACATCCAGTCCCTTATGTGCTTCACTACCTTTGACCTGAATATGATATTGTCCTGGAGCCTTTTCCTCCTGAGGTCAAGAAACCTATACTTGAGGCGCATCTCCTCGTTGACTTCTATCCTGTCATCTATCTCAAAAGGCGGGGTCTCAGCCTTGCTCAGCACTTCAACCTTATCGACAATAATCTCTATCTCTCCTGTATCCATCCTTGGGTTGACAAGGCCTTCTCCCCTGAAACGGACCTTTCCTTCTGCATGGACAACATACTCGCGCCTGACCTCATTTGCTACTTTGTGCGCATCCTTGTTATGTGATGGATCGCAGACTATCTGAGTCAAGCCGTACCTATCCCTAAGGTCGATGAAAACAACGCCGCCATGGTCCCTATAGCTCTGGACCCATCCAGCCAATTTCACGATCTTACCGATATCTTTTTTCCTGAGTTCACCGCAAGTGTTAGTTCTGAGCATCAGGGAATAAAAAGTGTGCTTGTTTATAATATTTTAGGGCAATGCCTTTAAATATAAGATAAGATAGGAAACCAGAATGCCCAACATCGATAATCTCCTGAAATCTCTCGAGGATATCCTTGACCCTAGCGAGAAGGCTGTAGGGGATGATGTTAACCTAACCGGAGACTATGATCCCATATCTCTTAGGATAATTTCTGAAAAAAGACGAAAGATAGAAAAGCTGCTTAATGAGGCAGGAAGGTATAGAATCCAGCCTGGATTAAATAGAAAAAACAGGACAATTGCAGAATTGGTATATAAGAATCTTGACCTGCGGGCACGTGTGATTGACACAAGAATGCTGCAAGGAGGTTTCCCTTATGAAGCATGTTTCGCTGGGATTGGAAGCGATGTATACAGCCAATTGCAGGAATACCGGGCAGTCATAGAGGCTAATGGAAGAGATCTTACAGAGGTTGCCGGCGCATATCTTGCATACCTCAGGAACATACCAAAAATGACAAAGGAGTATATTGGAAACAACATGCCTGTAGTGCAATATGTCGATGAAGAAAATGGATATCTAAAAGAGCTCCTAATAAGAGGATATAAAGGAAGTATCGATGAGAACAGAAAGCTTGTCAGGTTCTCTCTTGCAGGCCTGTATCACCTGCTCCTGTACAAAGGCGCGGTAAAAGGTGAAAAAAGAAAATTAGCTTTCGAAAACGCGCTAGCAAAAGCAAAAGCAAGCCTCAGGACATACAGGGAGATTGTCGAAGGGAAGAGGAATAGCAATTCCATGGATAATTGGGTTATTGGATTACCTCAGCTCCAAGACTTATTTACCGCAAGAGGATACGAAGGAACAATAGCCCAGCTTGCAGATGAAGCAAAATCAAAGCTGAATTCAACACTTGAACCTTTGGAAGAACTGATGTACGAACTGAGACCTAGGCTCAGAAGGTCCAGAGGAAAAAAAACACCGCAGGAAAGATGGCAGGACTTGAGATCCACTATAGATGATATGATCGCACATGATAAGATTAGTACCCGCAAAGGTGAAAAAGCCCGTTGCCAAGAGGTCGTAGCCGCATATCAGCGAAGAAGTGATGAGTACATACTGGAATTAAGAAGACGCTTTGAAAGGGCTGGTGAAAGGGAAATTGCTGACCTGATTGGAAAAATTGAATTCATTTACAGGCCTATACCTAAAGAGGAAAGGCCATTTGCAGATGTTTATGCACTTAAAGGAGAGATGGGAAAAACCAAGTTTAAGGTAGAGATATTCATAAATCCCTTTGATCCTGTGATGAATTGTGTGCATGCAATCGAAGACACGGTTGCGCATGAGACAATGCATGGCATGACTAGTTACATGGATTATATCCTAACACAGAAGTCAAGGAAAGGAAAACGATTGAAAAGACTATTATTTGACTTTATGAAAGATGAAGGCATGACCACCAACATGGAAGATGTGTCTCCAGAGATACTAAAAGATATGAGCGTCAAAAGCAGACTCTATCAAGGATGGGCAGCAATAAGAGTATATTCCCGTGCTCTTGCAGATATTGCAACGCTAATTGGGGACCCAGAATACCTAAAAGGGATAGATGCTGTGCCAATACAAATAAAATCACGTGGGACAGAGGAGTACATGCAGGCAAAGGCATACAAAGGTTCTGCAAGACTCTATGGTTTCTTCGAGATAATGAGCGATGAGGAATCAATAGGGAATTTAGCATCTTATGCTAGCTCGCAATACTACACTGCATCCACTTACTTCCTAGGGAAACGCGCAGTGAATTTCAAGAATAATGGAAGATTCAGCCTAAAGTTTATTGCTCATGCGCTGAGGAATGGTACTATGCCAGTCTACACCCCGCTTGGTTTTTTCTAGCCTAAAAAATTCCTCAATGCCGCAGCTCTCTCGATGTCCTCAGAAAGCGTCTGCTTCGATTTTTCCAGGCCATCCAGGATGAAGCTTGTCACTTTCTTGTGCTTCTCATCGGTCTCATAATTGAAACGCGAGGCTGTTTTCTTTATTCGCTCCTGAAGCTCCTGTGGCAGGACCCTCAGGTTATCTTGATTAAGATAGCGCAAGGAATCTTTCATATCTGCTTCAAAATTGTCGTTCCAGACAAATTCCATATCTTTTTCACTCAATGCAGACATACCAAGGAGTTCAGGCGGTATCCCAAGGGAATATAGAGACGCGCAAAAAGTTATTGCCCTGGGCAAGGTCACGCTGTTAGCCTGTCTTGAGTATCCGAACAGCCCAATGTGCAATTTTCGTTTTCTCCTCTTAGGGATGTGCTGCGCAACCTGATTGACTAATGGCGCAATCAAGGTTATCTCCTTCTGGTACTCTGCTGAGATTTTCTCTATTATCTCAACTGCTTTCTCTTCATCGATGTCTTTTGGCCTTTGCGTATATCCTGATTCAAGCTCCTCGACTGCCGCCCTTACCTTGTCCTCAGGATAGTCGAACTTGAACGCTGACTGCAATGTAAAGGTCTGGACAGAAGGGTATGCAGACAGGCAGTTGTCAATGTTATCAGGCCTGAAGTTGCCCCTGAATGGGACTGAGCCGCATCCGATGATAGGATGTATAGGGACAGATGTGCTCTCTTCCAGCCTATCAAGCTTGAGAAGCGAGACTTTGTTCAGAAGAACAGCCGGAAGATAGCCATAGTTCAGCGCAGGGTCAGACCTCGCAAGCCAGACACGAAGCTGCTCTTCTTTTGTCTGTGCAAGATACTCTCCTGCAATCTTATCTGAGGCCAGCATAGCTTCTTTTTCTTCTAAGAGCGGGATTATCTTTATCTTCTTCGGGGAGAAAGTGCCGACCCAATCCTCGATCTTTCTTCCTCTGAGGATCGCTTTCCCTTTGCCGCTGACGTTCTTCTCATAATACTCTTTCACCATAAGGACATCATCTGCTGTCCTGGTCATTGGTATAGAGACTTCAAAGATAGGCTCACATCTTTCACCATAGAACTGAGTCGCGATATCAGAATTCCTTGGGATTGACTCGAGAGTCTCTAATAGGATTTTGGCTTGATTTTTTTCTATCCCTGGGTTCGGGCCTCTCAATGTTATGAACCTGTCCTCGCCAAGCTTGTGCCTCTTGAAATAGTCAGGATAGCGTGTAAGGAGCTTTTCTACAACATAGTTATCTGTCTCCTTCCCTTCGCAGTCCCATAGCTGCTCCCTGATCTTCAAGTGCGAAAAGGAATAGAACGCTTCCTTGATCTCATCATCGCCTGCGATGACGCTGCTCTCGACAAAGAATGGCTGCCTGACGTTATCAGGGTGCTGGGTAGACATGGTTCTTGGGATCATGTCCAAACAAAAAAGCAGAAGAGAAAATAAACCTAACTAAATTAGTTAATAATA
>JAAXVZ010000312.1 GCA_013335235.1 Nanobdellota archaeon
AAAAAACAAGA
This sequence comes from Nanobdellota archaeon, assembly GCA_013335235.1. Classification (GTDB taxonomy): domain Archaea; phylum Nanobdellota; class Nanobdellia; order Woesearchaeales; family GW2011-AR15; genus JAAXVZ01. The sequence goes on from JAAXVZ010000312.1 coordinate 12, forward strand.
GACTCTATTTAACATAACCCCTTTCTCTCAATATCCATGGACTCAATCAAACACCTAGAAAAAAGGGCTATTTTGATATCCCCACAATTGAGCCAAATCGGAGGTACTATCCACAGAGTTATGCAGAGCTAAAATAATTTGAAAGAGAATTCATAAGAGAAATAATAAAAAAATAAGATAATTATCTTAATCTGATACTTTCCAGGTTCCTTGGTGCAAGCGTCTCTATCCTGAACAGCTTGTGTATGCTGGACGCAAGATCAAGGCATCTTGATGACTCGCCGTGCATCACAATCACTTTCTTCGGCTTTGGGTTAAGGTGGCTAAGGAAGTTCATCAATTCCTTCCTGTCTGAGTGATCAGAGATCTCAAGCTTATGGACATTCATCTTTATCTGGCACATCTCCTGCTTCTGGCCGTGCTTGAAGATTATCTCGCGCTCTCCATTCTGGATCCTTCTTCCAAGCGAGCCTTCTCCCTGATAAGAGGAGAACACCAGGCTGTTGTTAGGGTTGTCAGACAATGCCTTCAAGTACTCGACTGATGGGCCGCCCATCAGCATACCGCTTGTCGCAAGGATGATGCAAGAGCCTGTCTCTTCCAACACCTGCTGCCTTTCCTTAGGGCCTGCGACTTCCTTGAATATCTCATTCAGGAAGGGGTTGTTATCCTTGTGGAAGATCTGTTTCCTGATTGTTGCGTTGAGGAACTCAGGATATGCTGTATGGATTGCTGTGATATCCCAGACCAGTCCGTCGATATATACTGGCACCTTATCTATCTTGCCTGTCCTCACAAGCTCTTCTATCATCATTATGATATCCTGAGCTCTTCCAAGACCAAGGACCGGAATCAGGACCTTTCCTTTCTTTGCAAAAGTATCGATTATGACGTCTCTCAGATAATCAAAAGCCTCCTGCTTTCCTGGCAGGATATTATCCTTTCCGCCGTATGTCGCTTCAATCATCAGTGTCTCGAGCCTTGGATACTGTGTGGCCGCAGGAGATAGCATGATGGATTTTCCATACTTCATATCCCCTGAATACAGCAAGTTGTGAAGGCCATTTCCAATGTGCAGATGCACCATTGCGCTTCCAAGAACATGGCCTGCATTATAGAAAGTGAGCCTGATATCAGGTGTTATGTCTGTCACTTCCTCAAAATCAAGGGTGATTGTATGCTTGACCATCTCTTTTATCTCTTCACTTGTGTATATCGGCTCTTTCCCTTCTGCTCTTGCAATCTTCACATAATCTAGCATGAGGAGGCTCATCACGTCACGTGTAGGCTCTGTGCAGTATACAGGACCCTTGAACCCATACTTGAACAAATACGGGACGAATCCTGCGTGGTCTGTGTGCGAATGCGATAGGACAACAGCATCCAGCTCATTTATATTGAACTCTGGTGCTTCCAGCATAGGATATGCATTGTTCTCATCTGCGACATCTATCCCGCAATCAATCAATATCCTGGACTCAGGAGTCTGGAGGAGCATAGCTGATCTTCCGACCTGCCTTCCTGCGCCAAGGTATGTTATCCTGATCCATTCATCTTTCTTTGCCCTGACCCAGCCATTGTATATCCTCTGGCCGACTTTATGCAAGAACTTGCGTCTATAGTCAGAGTTCTGGTAAAGGACAGCGCGGATGTTTTCGATAAGCTGGCTCTTCAATGCCGGAGTCCTCTTTATGAAAGGCACCCATAAAGTCTTTTCTTTTATTGTCCGGAGGAGCTCTCCCTGCTTGCCTATTGCAACACCGGGTTTCTCTGCCTCGATGATCACGATGGATCTCTGCGGGTCG
>JAAXVZ010000313.1 GCA_013335235.1 Nanobdellota archaeon
GCCGGTGGGACCGGAGGAGATAGGGCACCTTGGACGCCTATCCCTGGAATCACCTTGTGGTATTCACCATTAAATGCTTTCCCAGGAGAATTAGAAAGATATGCGCGTGGGAAGATCAAAGATAATGGTCCATGGAAACAGTTAGCGTTAGATTTGGATACCCTGGCAATAACTGACACGAAAGTGGTACCGAAGATGAGGCAGCTGCAGTACCACGTCGGTATGCTGGTCATGGAAAAATGTTTTGGCTCGAATGGGCATTCTGTATCTACAGAGCAGTTCATGGCTGAAGCAGGACAGAAGCTAGGGATTCGTGTTTATGAAGGATAAATACCACTAATTAATAGTAACATTTAAATATGGAAAAATTCACCTATTAATTAATGAGCTTAGATGATAATTTTCTAAAAGAGATAACTAACTTTTTGAATAGCAAATCCCCTGAAGAAGCATTAGAGTTAAGCAAAGAGGTATTTGAGATTGCCCAGCCAGAAATATTATCAGACGATTCTAAACTAAATGAAGAGCTTCGGTATATATATTTTCTTCGAAATGAATACATCCGTGAATATGGTGCAGATTTTAGTGTTGACCTCTCACAAGATAAGAAGGAAGAATTCGATGCAGTAATAAATAGGATAAAAGACCTTGAAGCCGTTGACCATTATTTGTTCAATGTTGGAGGGAAGATACAGTTCACTGATGAAGGAATGGTCATAACAGGACCAGACCCTGACATGCTAGAAACATTTAGAATAAATAATAAGGCACAAAATCTTAGTCCAAGTGCTATTGCCACGCTTTTCCTTTTTGAGAATAATTTCAACTTTTTCTCTGTATTGTTTGCAGGAAGATATTTAAAAACTAGGCCTGCAAAAGAGCAGGCAGATTATGTTTTTTGGGTTTCTAAAACAGGCAAGGCAGAGCTTGCATCCTTGGCTCTGGAGAATGTGCACCAAATATATCATTCCAGTTTGACAACCGTGATGGAAAACGATAAGTCAATCTGTGCAGATCCGGGATATAACGCATTGTGCAGCTTGCATAAAACAAATGATGATGGCCTTCTCGAACGCCTTTTGAAAATTATTCTTGATTCTGGGTCAAGCTATTATACCTCCTCAGCAATGAAGCACTTCAAATCAAACAAAGTACTCCAGTTGCAGATAGCCTCAGCTATTTTGAAAGAGGATACATCAGGTTATGATAGTCTCTGCGCATTAGATGATACTCCTTATTTCGAAGTCCAGTCAAGATTGATTGAAGGAATAGAAAAAGGAGAAAGCAAGATTGCTTATGCTGAAAGTGCCCTTAGATATGTAAAAGAAGAAAACCTGAGAAAACGGCTTTTTGCAGTCATAGGACATGAGTTAAAATGGATCGATGCAAGCGAAACTAGAGAAGAGCCTCGTCTGCCAGTTGAAATTGTAAGACAAGTAAACAGGTTAATTAAACAAGACACCAACCAAAGGGCCTTTTCACGTCAAGAGTATGAAGAAACTAGAGCTAGATTATCACATCGCGCAAATGCTCTCCCAATAAAATCCTTTAATTATGCACACATAGGGGATATTATAGAGACTGCGTTGCCTTATAGTACCGGGGTTGTAAACAATCATGTTGAGATATATAGTTCGGTAGTTGACGCAAGAGGTAATTTACTCAAACCAGATACGTTATATACTGTTGTTGTTAGAATTGACTATGATACTCAGAATGGGCCAATGGACAAGAATGCTGTCCGTGATTTGATGCTTGCGAACAAAGATATCCCACGTGGATGGACGCAGATATTCGAGTTGAGCTCTGCCCTACG
>JAAXVZ010000099.1 GCA_013335235.1 Nanobdellota archaeon
TATAAAGGGATAAATCCCTATTTAAGACATTTTCTCAACATAAAAATACAAAAATTCAACCCTGCTGAAACTATGCCAGAAAATTAGATATTAAAGACCTATTTATAAGCAGATCTGTAATGGTTTATTAATTGCAGGCAAATCCCTGCAATTATGAATGCTACTGAGTTTATAGAATCTATAAAGGTAAGAGAAGGATACTCTCAGCTGCACCTTGAGTTATGCCATGATCTTGTAATAAGATATATTACACCTGATCCATTAATCGGATTGTACCAAGAGATTATGGGTGCTGGAAACATTGTAAAAGAAAAATTTTGGCTGCATGAGTCTATTGAAGTATTGGAATATCTGAAAAAATTTTCACCGCAACAGATATTAGAAGGCGGCACAGAACAGGACCTGTATTATGGACAAACACACGGAAGAGCGCTTTTCATGGAATATGAATATGCACAGAAACTGGCAAGAGAAAGAGGATATACCATACCTAAGCTAGCATTGCTCTTGATGGATCCCCGTAACGATCTGATATATGAATTTGAAAAAAACGGAAGAGTTCCTGCACATATTTCTATTATGCCACTGCATGACCGTCTTTGTTTAGATGATAGCTGCCTATTGCTAAACCCAGGGTATGATGAGGAAAGTGTATCTGAATGCAACCTAATGACAGCCCAGATATTTTACCAGGTACACGGATACAAATATCAATCAGACTATGTAATTAATGCTGCAAAGAAAACCATATTACAAAGAATCTAGCAAAAAACGAGAGAATTATCAGTTGACGCGTACATAGGCTAAGAAATCCAAAAAGGACATAACAACTAGCGCTTCTTCTTGAGCCTCTTGCTCCTGAAAGTGGTCTCTCTTTCCATCTCCTCTAGCCTGAGCGAAATATATGACTTCGCGTGCACAAGTTTCGGGATGACCTCGAACTCAAGCGCGTTGACCCTTCTCTTGGTCTTGTCTATCTCCTCAAGGAGCCGGATCATTGAGGTCTCGACCTCTGCAACCAGGAGGATGAATTCAAGCAATTCTTCATATGCTGCTGCTGCGCTGTTTATCGCTGCGCTGGTGTTGGCTATGCCGTAGCCTCTTGTGAGTATGTCTTTTTTCACGTCGCTGCTGTTGATATTAGGGACAACGACACCCATGATATTCTTTGTAGAGACTTCAATCTGAGGCTTGTCTTTTATAGCCATAGAAACTGATCTTATAGCCATGTCGCCGTCAACAACCCTTGCGACATTGATCTTCCTGATGGCTTCCTTGTATTTTGCAGTCATCTCTTTCCTGACTGACTTTGTCTCTTTCAGTATCTCGAAAAACTCAAGTATAAGGCCGTCCCTCTTCTTCTTCAGGAGCTTGTGGCCTGACTTCGCGAGCTTGATCTTATTCTTGAGCTTTATGAGCTCTGACCTGGTCGGTTTAATGTCCATCTTTGATCTAGAGCCTCTTGAATTTCATCCCTGATAACTCGAGCGATATCTCGACAGCTAGGTCATGTGCCTTCAATGCTTTCACGTCTGTTGCCCCATTGATATTGGTCACATATACATGAGACGAGTTCTCGCCATAGACACCATGTATGTCAAACATCATCCCGACGACAAAAAGGTCTCCGCTATCTATCTTGGTCTTGATGTTGAACTCATTGATTATCTTGTTGATCTGATGATCAACATTCACCTGTGCATATATGGCAAGCCTCTGGCCTTCGTCTGGGATTGCTGCTGCATTCCTTGTCTGGTTCGCAAGCCGGATAGAGTTCACTAAGCCTATGACTTCTTTCTGGATAGTGTCATCTTCTCCTCTGTAATCTGAGAGGCTTGCCTTGATCGCACCGCAGCCAGTATGACCCATGACGATAAGTATAGGCGTGTTCAGGTGCAAGAGAGGATATTTTATAGATCCTTCAGAGTTCCTGAACTGGTTTCCTATATTCCGGACCATAAAAAGCTCGTTTGGACAGTCTATGTCAAACAGGTTCTGGGGAATCCTGGAGTCTGAGCATGTGAGCAAAGTGACTTTCGGTGTCTGCTTCGCCTTTAGGTTCTCATATTCTTTTGAGTGCTTGCCTGCATATCTCACATTGCCTTCCAGAAGGTCTTTCAGGATAGTCTTTGCTGAATGCTTGTGGGTTGTCTCTGACATCTATTTCACCCTCTTCTTCTCTTCCTCTGCCTGGCCTATCGGTGCATCGTGCTTCTGCCCTTTCAGGTCAACAGCCTCATCGCCATAGTACTTGTCCCTGAGTGCAGGGGATATCCTTGTCAGGTCTTTCTTCGGCAGCATCTTCAGCATATCCCAGGAAATTGTAAGTGTATCAACAATAGTCCTGTCATCCCTCTTGCCCTGCCTGACAAAGTTCTTCTCGAAATCCTCTGCGAATTTCAGAAGCCTCTTATCTCTGTCTGAAAGCGCTTCTTCTCCAACGATCGCGACCAATCCTCTCAAGTCCCTGCCTTCTGCATAGTTTGCATAGCATTGGTCAGAAACTTGTTTATGGTCATCCCTAGTCTTCTCTTTTCCGATACCTGAATTCATGAGCCTTGATAGGCTTGGCAGGATATCAATTGGAGGATAGATACCTTTCCTGTGCAATTCTCTGGAAAGGACAATCTGGCCTTCTGTTATATAGCCTGTCAAATCTGGGATAGGGTGCGTTATATCATCACCGACCATTGTCAGGATAGGCACTTGCGTGATAGAGCCATGCTTGCCTTTGATCATGCCTGCCCTTTCATAGATAGATGCTAGGTCAGTATACATGTAACCTGGGTATCCCCTTCTTCCGGGGATCTCTTCTCTTGCTGCGCCGACTTCCCTTAATGATTCGCAGTAGTTTGTCATGTCAGTCAATATGACAAGGACGTGCATGTCCTTCTCGAATGCGAGGAACTCTGCTGTTGTCAGTGCCATCCTTGGTGTGATGATCCTTTCGACTGCAGGGTCATCTGCGAGGTTCAGGAAGACTACTGCCCTTGAAAGCGCGCCAGTCTCCTCGAAATCTTTCATGAAGTACTGCGCTTCCTCATTTGTGATACCCATTGCTGCAAATATGACTGCGAACTTGCCTTCCTGTCCTGGGACTTTAGCCTGCCTTGCGATCTGCAACGCAATCTCGTTATGCGGAAGTCCTGAACCAGAGAAGATAGGCAATTTCTGGCCTCTGACAAGCGTGTTTGTCTCGTCGATAGTCGATATCCCTGTCTGGATGAAATCTGCTGGTGACTGCCTGACAAAAGGATTGATAGCTGCGCCGTTGATGTCAAGCCTCTGTTCTGCAATGACTTCTGGGCCGCCATCCCTTGGCCTGCCTGCGCCAGTCAATATACGACCAAGCATCTTCTCTGAGACAGAGAGCTTGATTGTCTCTCCGAGGAATTTTACATACGCGTTCTTGTCTATCCTTGCTGTTCCTTCGAAAACCTGGACAACAACGATATCTTCGCTTGTATCCAGGACCTGACCGCTCTTCATCTCGCCGTCAGTCATCTTTATCGAGACCAGCTCGCCGTAACCCACAGGGTGGGTTTTCTTGACAAAGACAAGCGGCCCCGCAATCCTTGAAATCGTCCTGTATTCTTTTTGTATCATTGTTAGTCCCTCAGATGAGCTTGGCGAACTCGCGGTCCATCTCAAGCTTTATCTTATTCAATTCTGATTCATAATCCTTGATGAATTTCACGTTTGAAATCTTCTCCTTTGCCTCTAGGTTGAGTATCATAGGGATAGACGCTCCTTCCTCGAGAGCTGTGTATGCCTTCTTGGAGAAGTACAGGATAGTGTCTGCCATCATGTACATCTTCTTAGGCTCGCAGTAAGTATCAACCTCGTGGTATGCGTTCTGCTGCAGGAAAAACTCGCGGATCATCCTTGCGACTTCGAGGGTCAGCTGCTGCTTTTCTGGTAGCGCGTCTGAACCGACAAGCTGAACGATCTCGAGAAGCTTCTCTTCCTCCTGGAGTATGCCCATGACTGTTGCCATGAGTTCAGGCCACTGCGGGCTCACGTTCTCTATGAACCACGGCTCTAGTGTCTTTGAATAGAGGCTGTATGAGTTCAGCCAGTTGATTGAGGGGAAATGCCTTCTCTGCGCAAGCTTTGCGTCAAGAGCCCAGAATGCTTTAGTGACCCTGAGTGTGTTTTGCGTTACAGGTTCTGAGAAGTCTCCGCCTGGTGGGCTGACTGCCCCTATGACAGAGACTGAGCCTTTTTTTCCAGAAAGGGTATTTGCAATCCCTGCCCTTTCGTAGAATTCTGCAAGCCTTGTAGACAAGTATGCTGGATAACCTTCCTCTCCTGGCATTTCCTCTAGCCTTGATGAGATCTCTCTCATGGCTTCTGCCCATCTGGAAGTCGAATCAGCCATAAGAGCTACGTTGAAACCTTGGTCCCTGAAATATTCTGCAATTGTGATTCCTGTATATACTGACGCTTCCCTTGCCGCAACTGGCATGTTCGATGTGTTTGCGATAAGGACAGTCCTATTCATCAATGATTTGCCGGATTTAGGGTCGATCAAGTGCGGGAACTCTGTCAAGACTTCTGTCATCTCGTTCCCACGCTCACCGCATCCTATGTAGACAACGATGTCTGCGTCAGACCACTTGGCAAGCTGCTGCTGTGAAACTGTCTTTCCTGCGCCGAATGGGCCAGGGATAGCTGCGACTCCGCCTTTTGCAAGCGGAAAAAGCCCGTCAAATATCCTCTGTCCTGTCAATAATGGAGTTGTAGGCGCAAGCTTCTCTGCGACCTTCCTTGGTATCCTGACAGGCCACTTGTGTGCAAGCTTCAGCTCTGAACCATTAGCCAATTTCCCGATGACTTCATCGACAGTGAATTTGCCTGCTGTGATCTCTTTTAATTCACCCTCAAACTGTTTGTATGGTGGCGCAAGAATCTTATGGGTGATAGTCTCTGACTCTGCGACTTCTCCTAGGATCATTCCTGGGACAACCTTATCTCCCTTTTTTACTAGAGGCCTGAATTCCCATTTTTTCTTCTCGTCAAGGCCTGATGCATAGACTCCTCTTGAGATATAGTCGCCCATGCTTGCTGCAAGCACTGGAAGCGGCCTCTGGACTCCATCATAGATAGATGTCAACAGGCCTGGTCCAAGCTTGACAGATAGCGGTAGACCTGTATTCTCTACTGGCTCTCCTGGCTTGATTCCTGAAGTGTCCTCATAGACTTGGATTGTAGTCTTCTCGCCATCGACCTGGATTTCATCGAGTCGCAGGCCGGCATCGGACTGCAGCCGCCGGGCGGTGTCCGCGTCGCTGTGGGCCATCAGGTCGCGCCAGATCGAGTTCAGATCCCGGACCGTGCCGAGCGGCATGTCGCGATACGTTACGGTGCACGCCATGCCGTCCACATCGGAACCTCCGGCGCGCGTCTGCCAGAACTCAGCGCGCAGCGCGTCCTCCGCTTCTTGAGTGACGGCTGTCGGTGCGTGATCCAGCGAGACTTCTCGGGGCAGGATGCGGACCGAGAACTCCGACGCGGCCGGTGAGGTGTGTCCCCAGGTGACCGTCAGCGGCAGCGACAGCGGGCGTGGGAGCTGTTGGTCTTCGGCCGCCGCCGTCACGGCATCATTGCATGGGGACAGGAGCTAAAGACCTATCTCGGCGCCGATACCCTGCATGGCTTCCAGCGCCAATGCAACGAATTCATCCAGGGGGATGCCGATCGTTTCGCATTCGAGGATTATATCCCGG
>JAAXVZ010000100.1 GCA_013335235.1 Nanobdellota archaeon
TACAGACTATAATACTACTGATATATCTATCCTTGTCCCAGTTCAAAGGTCTGGCGAGCTGATAGGGGTGATACGGTCAAATATTCCATTGGAGAATATCTTCGCGAAATATCACTATGAAGATAAAACTTCTAAATTATATCTCATGATAGATGAAGAGGCCTTCAGTGAAGACCTAATCAGGGAAAGAATAGACAAGAATGCCCTGGCTAAATTAAAGGAGAAGAGCAATGGGTATTTCTACATCAATACCGATGCCTCTGGCGTAGAAGGAGGCACAGTAACCCAGCTATATGTCTTTGATTTTTTTGAGTACTATGGGAAAAGGATAGGGATATTCAGCGTGATAGACCAGAAGGATGTGGAAGGCAAATTAGTATCCCAGCTGGCAAGCATCTGGTACACTACAGCAGTCGAGATAGTATTTTTTATTATAATAACTCTACTTACAGCCTTCCTTCTTACATCCGCTCTTAAACAGAAGATATCAGAAAAGACACATGAGCTGAATCAGCTCAATGAGAACCTGGAGAAACTTGTCCATGCCAGGACTAGCGAACTTGAGGCTTCAAAGATCAGCCTTGAACAGAATGTCTATCAGAGGACTAAAGAGATTGAAGAAAAATTAGCCGAGCTAGAAAATACAAAGCTTGCGATTATGAATATATTGGAAGATACAGATGAGACTAATAAGTCTCTTATCCTGACAAAAAAGCAGCTCAATAACAAAGTGACCCAGATGGAAGAGATGAATAAGAAAAAAGACGAATTCATCTCGATTACAGCGCATGAGCTGAAGACGCCATTGACTAGCATCAAGGGGTTTGCAGACCTATTGAAAAATGAGAAGATACTGGAAAACAAGGCGCTGCGGGACCAATACTTCAATATAATAATTGAAGATACGCAAAGGCTGAGCAAGCTTATAACAGACATGCTGGATCTGACTAGGATAGACCTTGGGACAATGAAATTCTATTTCGAGAAGTCTACTACTGAAGAGATAATCTCTCAGCTGAAGAATCTGGTAGAGCTCCAGGTCAAGGCCAAAGGGATCTCTTTCGATATAAAGGTAGAAAAAGGGATGCCTGCTTCTTTTATAGACAAGTCAAGATTGCTCCAGGTCCTTTCTAATCTTGTGAACAATTCCATGAAATACACTGAAAAAGGGCACATCATGGTTGAGGCATTCAAAAAAGGAGATTACTTGCATTACAGGGTATCAGACACAGGTGTAGGGATCCCTGCAAACGCTCAGTCAAGAATATTCCAGAGGTTCTTCCAGGCAGACTCTTCCTATACAAGGAAGGTCGGCGGAACAGGCCTTGGGCTTTCGATTTGCAAAGGCATTGTAGAAGCCTTAGGAGGGAAGATATGGTTCACAAGCAGACCAGGAAAGACGGTGTTTGAATTCACGATAAAGCACCAAGAGGAAGTTGCAGTCCAGCAGGACAATCTGAAGGTAGTTTGACTCCATGGACGGCGCTGAATAGAAAATTATAATAAGCTACATTTAATATTCTTACTTTATGGTAAAAAAAATCCTAGTTGTAGATGATGAGCCGCATATTTCTGAGTTAGTGAAAGCTGTACTCTCTGTCGAAGGATATGATGTGAAGACAGCATCAGATGGGGTTTCTGCACTGAAGTTCCTAGAGAAGCAGAAGCCAGATCTTGTGATTCTTGATATGATGATGCCGGGCATGTCTGGCAGGGAGGTCTGCGAGAAGATCAGGGCAAACCCTAAGACAAAGCAGCTTAAGGTCATGTTTGTCACTGTTGTCAAATTTTCAGAGAATGGAAAGTCTGAACTTGAGAAGATGAATGTCTCAGATTACCTGACAAAACCTTTTGATAATGCAGAGCTTGTCTCCCGTGTCAAAAAGGTTGTAGGCGGGTAGGACCTATGACTGTCGCAGAGAGCTTGTCAAGGAACAATATCCTTCTTGTGACAACGCTCAAGAAAAACTATATGGCCTCTATCGGCACTATGCAATCTGAGCTTTCAACATCAGTTAAAAAGATAGGTTATATAACCATCAACAAGCCTTATAATAATCTTCTGCTCGATTTGGCAAAAAGGAACATCGACAAGAAGAAATTCTATTTTGTGGATGCGATAACAGCGACTGCTATGGCACCGCCGATAGTCACTGACTGCCTGTTTGTGGCATCACCTAGCGCCCTGACAGACATAGGAATGGCTTTCTCCTCTCTCCTGTCTGAAAAGAACTGCGATCTTGTATTCTTCGATACAATCTCCACCCTGATGGTCTATGAAGACATAGGCTCTGTCATCAAGTTCGTCCATAATCTTGTGACAAAGGCAAGGGTCACTGGGAAAAAAGTCGTATTCATGTCGCTGACTGAGGATTCTGAGGCACTGATCAAGGACCTGAATATGTTCGTGGATGAAGTCATAGAAATCTAATCCTCATCTCTTTTTTATCTTAGCGGTTTTTGCTTTTCTGGCAAGCGTCTTTTGTCTTTCAGGCTTTGCAGGCTCTATGGTAGCAGGTGGTTTTATATCTTGGACTGCCGCAGGCACAGCCATCATCATCCGTCTCATATTATCTAAAGTCTGTTCAGCATTATGCTTGAATGCTATGAATGAAAGCGCAAAAAATAGATAGCCATAATTCCATGTAAGGTCAACTATATCACCATTTTCATATGTCACGAAGTTCAAAGCATAATACATATCACCTATAGCTGTTACGATTACGCCTGCTGCTACAAATACCCATCCGTACTTATATGTCCCTTTCAGGGCTATAGATATTATCAGCACAACGCTACCAAGGAGCAGCATATCTGCTAAGGTATAAAATGTGGATGCAAGATTCTGCATAATGTTTTCTTGCGAGTCCCATTCTATCGGGAAAACATAGAGATATGCAGCAGATAGGAAGATTATGCTACCCATAACTATGGCAATATGTTTTTTCTCTCTGAAGAAGTCAGAATCGATCGTCTTCAATCCAACGAATATACCTGCTATGGTGGAGAGATACCCTAAAATGTAGATTATGTCAGCGACTGAGAAGTCAACCTCTCCACCAATAATAAATGCCCATATCATATCAGCTACCAGCCAGGATATCACGCCTAATAAAATGAGAACTAAGCTTTTTCCTTGTGTAGTGCCTAGCCCGAAGTGCTTCATTGCAATTGCGCCAAAAACTATCGCGACAAGCGGGGAAGCGAATGTAAAAAAACTGACAAGCAGGCTATAAGATTCACCACCCAACCTAAATACATATGTAGCTGTTGCAGCCAGGAAGAATGCGAATACTAAAGCATATTTGATTTTTGTTTTTTCCATTTTAGTCAATCCTGAGTTTTAGTTTAGGGAATCTTGATAAAAAGGCGGTCAATTTCTTGTTTGCATTATCTTCACCCATGTAGCCGGAGAGCATGTGATGCGCAAGGGCAATCAGTTCATCAGGCTTTGAGCTATCGTAATTATCCTGGATTAGTTTCTGCACGTCTTTGCCGAAAATAGGTGTCAATATCTTCAGCAATTCAGTTTTTATATCTTCGGCCATTGTTTATTGCCTGGAACTCATTTATCTCTTGTTTTGACGCCTTATTAATATTGTGTAGTCTTCTTCAAGTAAAAATTCCCGCAGTTATAGGGTGCCTTATTTGCGCTATCCTATGATTGCTGCTATCAGTCAAGTACAAACGGTGCTAACTCCTTAATTGTCCTGCCCTATTGATTTCCTCGTCCTTTTTCTGCACGACAAAATTTACAAACCTTTATATATGGGGAAAGAATCATTAAACACGGGGTGATTGAGACATTATAGGCGCTTGTTACTTGCAGAAATATACAAAAATACTGTCTGTCATATCAATGCTGCTTTTTCTAGTGTCATCCCTAAGCTTACCTGCAGATGCAAGCCTAATCCTCCTAGACAAGGATGAATTTTCTGTCTCTGAAAATATAATCATAGGACTGAATTTCAGCGATTTCGCAGGCTCTTCTCTCGAGATCAGCTCACCCTCAAAGAGGTTCGAATATCCTGCTGTAGGGAGTAGGATAAGGTTCACGCCGACAGAGCCAGGCAGCTACATGATTTCCTTGATCTACGCCAACGCCACGCGGGAGACTGCCAGTTTTTCAGTAAAGGACCCTGGCTTAGCAAATCCTATGCCTATGCAGACCACCCTCACCATAGAGAAAGAAGAATACGCTGTAGGAGAGATGGTGCAGATTTCTATCGGCAATCCTGCAAGTGCCAGTACGTATGACCTTGAGATTGCTGCGAATAGCAGGACTTACAAGTTCTTTGCAACCTCAGAGGATACACTCAGGTTCTTTCCGCAGGAGCCAGGCAATTATGTGGTGACACTATCTTTAGGTTCTGTCCGGTTATCTTCAGCAGGTTTCATTGTGCGAGAAGACAAGGATAACATAGATGCGCCTCGGAACAGCAGCCAGGATGAGTCAGGGCAGCCTGCATCTGACCTGCCTCCAGTATTCATAACAGGCTCAGTTGCGCAGGATGCTGAGACAGAGATCCAGGACAGCCATATCACGGTCGTAAAAAGAGACAACCGAGATATGGACTATAGGGTATTCAGGGTAAGAAAGGACGCAAGAGAGCATATACTCCTGCGCCTGAATGACCGCAAGATAAAAGAGATAAGGCTCGAGAATGCCAGCCTTGACTCAGTATCGAATATAAGGATAGATTCGGTAGAGAAGCGCTTTTTAGTGAATTCATTGAATTCTGTCAGCACATATGCGATAGATCCTTCAGGAGCGCAGTTTGACAACGCCACTGTGACTGCGACAGCTGTCGGGGACACGCTGTGGAAATGCAAGGACTGGGATTTTGCAGGCCAAAACTGCTTGGGTACATGGGTGAAGCTAAAAGAGATCACGCCAGGCGAGAATTATACGTTCCTTTTGAGCACAGCAGACCCCGGGTTTGCAGAGACAGGCGTCGCATCTGTCAACACAAAGAAGCCTATCTACCATCCGAATGAGACAGTTGAATTGATAATGGTTGTCTTGGATAAGTTCGGGTACGCAGTCTCTGGTGCAGAGGTCATGGCAACTGTTACAGACCCAAATAATGCAACATTCAACCTAACAGGGATTGTCGAGACAAGAAGCGGAGTCTATGAAGCCAATTTTTCCGGGGCAGGATATGAAGGCAGTTATACCTTATTTGTCAAGGCAAGCGGCGCTGACATGGAAAGCAGCATGGTCTCATCATTCGAAGTTGCATCCTATTATGATTTTGATATCATAAGGAACACTCCAGTTGTGATTGATCCCTGGAAGGGAAGCTTCCTGTCTGAGATATCAATCTATTCATATTCGCACAGCGGGCTCTTCAATTTCACAGAGGCGCTTCCTGGCACATTCATCCTTGAGGAAGCGCTTGGCGCAGAAGTGAAAGAAGAGGATGGTTTCATATATCTTACTTGGAAAGATCTAAGCAATGGCACAAAGGTCAGCTATAAAGCCAAAGCACCCCAGATCAGCCCGAACTTGTTTTTGATTGGCCCATCCCTAATCTCGTATGACTCGCAATTGTTCTATGAGGCTAGACCCTGGTATCTTGCAGTCGACCCTCCTGTGAACTCGCCAGTCACATCGCTTTCATTCTATATGAATGATTATGCGACAGGAAGCAACACTGCAGGAAGGGGAGTCATAGACAATAATGAGTTTGATGAGGTCCCTATCGAGATTAACAGAT
>JAAXVZ010000314.1 GCA_013335235.1 Nanobdellota archaeon
ATCGTGCCAGAGGAAAAACCAGACTTTCTTCCAGAAAGACGCGTCCTTTGCCGGTTTCTTGTGTTTACCCATCAATCTTTGCATTGGGAAATCTTATTTAAACGTTTGGCTTTTTTTAGTTAGTAAGTTTTTAAACCTGTTATTGTTTCTCTTTCTTTATGGGTTTCTGTCCAGGATGCGGAAAGAGGACTGTGAAAGACTTCTGTAAGGATTGCAGGCCGAGGACTGTCCTTGAGGCAAAGCCGATTGTTGTCAAGATATGCCCTACCTGCAAGAAGATGCTCCATAAGAACACTTGGTCTATTTGCAAGAATCCTGAAGAAGCGATTTCCAGGATTGCCAAGACCTGTATCAAGGGATATAACGGGTTTAACATAATCCCTTCAGAAGATAAAAAAGGCGGTTTTGATGTTGAAGTGGAAAAGGATGGGGACTTGTTTTTATTGCCAGCAGAAATCAGGAAAGAGCAATGCCCTGCATGTTCCAAGAGGTCCGGCAGCTATTTTGAAGGCGTTCTTCAGCTTAGGAACATAGATAATGAAACAATCTCCTTCATAGACAAGTTCCTTATGGAAGAGAGAGTCTTTGTCTCAGGCAGGACAGAGACAAAACAGGGGTTCGACCTCCAGATTTCAGACCAGCATAAGCTCCAGAACCTAGGGCAGCAGCTTGCCAGGCGCTTTGGAGGCACTGTGAAGATAAGCGAACGACAGTTTTCCCAGGACAGGCAGACATCAAAGCAGACGTACAGGGTCAATGTGCTTTATGATGGCCCAAGATTCAAGATAGGTGATGTCATGAGGTATGAGAGAGGGATATTTCTTGTGACACAGGTCAGGAAGGAGATATCTGCAATCAACCTGAAGACTGGGAAAAAAGAGACCCTTCCCGTAATTCCAGATATGGAACTAGTGCCTCTTGTGAAGACCACTGTCACTAAGGTGTATCCTGCTCTTGAGGTCATGGACCCGGACACTTACCAAAGCATCCCCGCGTACTCTTCTGCAAGGCCCGCATTGGGTGAAAAGGTGAAAGCCGCCAGGTCAGACGGTGTCTTTTACATAATCTGAAAGCCGCTCTCTCTTGTACTCGTGTATTATATCTCCTATAATTTCTTTTCCTGTCTTTTGAGACCTAATCAGTCTATCGATTGTGTCAGGCTGCGCAAGAGCGAAGTTCCTGCATTCTATCATCTTCAATTCACGCTTCCTGACTAAAGGCACTGGACGCAGGTTCGAGTTCTTCCCGGTATTATAAATTATGAGCCGGATATTCTCCCTTAGATGCTTTATAACATCTTCACTTGAATCGGAGATATCCTCGACAAGCAGGATATCTCCTTTGGATATTGAGAGGAAATCTCTTGCTTTGCCATACTCGTCTTTTTTCAGTGAAGGGATACGCTTTATCAGTACTTTACCTGGTGACTGCGCGATGAACCTGTTCAGTTTTGAAGGAGGCATCGATGAAGCATCAAGACCTGGCATATGCGCAATCTATGCGCGAAATTCTCACTACGATTCAGGCGCAGGAGATGGATGCGATCCTGCAGGCCGCAGGGCTGCTCGCCGACGCGGTGGCGCAGGACGGCATCGTGTATACCTTTGGCACCGGCCATTCGCACGTCATCGCCGAAGATGTGGCCTACCGCGCCGGTGGGCTGGCCGTTGTTGAGCCAGTTCGCGAACCGGCAGGCGTTCCAAAAGGTCACGTACGTCGCCGGGCGATTGACGAAGTCGGCTGCCACGGAATAAGTG
>JAAXVZ010000101.1 GCA_013335235.1 Nanobdellota archaeon
CTTCCGATCTCTGTGATGGCCTGGATAATGACTGTGATGGGTCCACAGATGAAAACTACGGAAACATAGCGCATCCAACCTTTTGCGGTGTTGGTGCATGCTACTCAACAGGATCCAATAGCTGTGTAAACGGAGCATTAGTTGATTCATGCACACAAGGGATACCTGTAGAAGAAGTCTGCGGCAATGCATTGGATGATGACTGCGACACACAAGTCGATGAAGGATTCCCTGATTCTGACAGTGATGGCACAGCAGATTGCGTTGATGATGATGATGATAATGATGGTGTGTTTGACGTAGCTGATCCAGCAGATACCAATCCCTTTATCTGCGGCGATAGTGAAAACAACGGCGGAGATGGATGTGATGACTGCAGCTTAGCAGGTACATTAGATCCAGCCAATGACGGAACAGATACTGACGGAGATGGACAATGTGATATGGGTGATAATGACGATGACAATGATGGTGTCATCGATGGTCCTGACATGGATGATCTTGATCCCACTTACTGCTCTGATACAGATGCAGACACATGCAATGAATGCACATTCAATCCAACAGGAAGGTTCAGCCCTAAGCCCTGGCCATTATACACGCCCAGTACCTCAAATGATGGCACTGACACAGATAGTGATGGGTTATGCGATTCAGGTGATCCTCAGACATGCGGCAACAATAATATTGAAACAGGCGAAGAGTGCGATGATGGCAATATCATGAGCGATGATGGTTGCAGTTCTTCCTGCCAGAATGAGATCCCAGAATTCCTGGTCATCAACGAGTTTGATTATGACCAGCCAGGCATGGATTATTCCGAATTCATAGAGATCAAGAATGTCGGTGTTGGAACTGTTAATCTTGACAATTATGAGATACGCCTTATCAATGGTGCTTCACCAATGACACCGTACACAGTGATAAACCTGCCGGATGCTGATTTGGCTCCGGATGATTATTATGTCATCTGCACTAGCAGTGCGATGGTAGTCGGCTGTGACTTAGATATCAATCCTGATACAAACCTAATGCAGAATGGAGACCCAGATGCAATAGCATTATACAAATTAAATACAATAATTGATGTTGTGAGCTACGGAGGAGATACTCCAGGGTATACAGAAGAAACTGGAGCTGGAGATGATTCCCATCTCCTTACAGCGAGTGGATTGTCTAGGTATCCTGATGGCCAAGATACAAATAATAATGCAGCAGATTTTGTCGCAAGCTGCATCACGCCTGGAATCGAAAACGTCAACTATCCTGATTGTGCCCATCCACCTTGGGATACAGATGGTGACAGTGTATTGAATGAACTCGATAATTGCCCAATGGCATCTAATGCTGACCAGTTAGATAGCGATAATGATGGTATCGGGGATGCATGCGATCCATACAACTGTATTGATACAGGCGTTGAGACATGCGATGGATTGGACAATGACTGCGATTCAGAGATAGATGAGGGCTTGATTGCCCCAACTATTGTCTGTGATGTAGGTGTCGGAGCGTGCGAGGCAGTAGGCGTGCAGACAAAGACATGCAATGGTCTCTCTGGATGGAGCGGATTCGGGGAATGCTCCGTCTCTCCCGGAACACCTACTGAGGAGGTCTGCGACAGCATAGACAATGACTGTGACGGCAATGTGGATGAGGGAGATGTCTGCGCAGCATCATGTGTGGACTCGGATTCTGGCACAGATATATGGTCTGCCGGCATTGCTACAGATGATAAAGGGCCGAATGCAGATGACTGCGACGGCGCAAGCGAGAACCTGAAAGAGTATTACTGCGACGGGGACAAGGCAAAGCATGACAACATCAGATGCAGCGACTACGGGGCAGTATGCGTCTCAGCAGGAGACAATGCTGTTCCGGATTATTGCGCTTGCCCTTCAGGATATGTCTACAGCAGCCAGGATGGTTTGTGCATACAGGAAGAAGAGCCGGAAGAGACTGCGACAATCATTGTGATCAAGCATGTTATAAATGATGATGGCGGTGAAACATCCGCGTCTGGCTTCACAATGCTTGTTGATGCAAATCAGCCAAGCATGGCAAGCTTCCCCGGCAGCGAGGCAGGGATAGCCATCACTGTCAGGCCAGGCAGCTACTCAGTGACTGAAGCATCTGATCCAGATTATGAAGGGATATTGTCAGAAGGCTGCTCAGGCACTATACAGAAAGATGAGTCTGTTGTCTGCACAATAACCAATGATGATGTCTCTGAATCAGGTGGCGGAGATGATGAAGGAGAAGTCCCTGAGTTTGGGGTATTAGGGGCAGCTCTTGCAGTCTTTGGAGTAGGTATCTACATATCTAGAAAAAAGCTATGAATCGGTTTCTTTATTTTGCTTGATTATTTTTTTTAATCTCAAAATTAATATTTAGATAAAATGTTTCTCTCCCTCTCTTAAATTGACAAGATTTCATTACAAAAATATATATATCTCTCTTCTCTCTATTTTTGTACTATCTAAGGTGGGGAGTACATGAAAACAACGAATCATTCTAAATGGTACAATAAAGCGCAAATTAGTTCAAAGCCATTTTTTTATTGGACAGGCTTAATGCTTGTCTTATGCATGATAATTCTAGGGTATCTTTCATTTACAAACCTTCAGCCAGCAATGTCAGGCACCTTCGACAGTTATTCAGAAGAAACAAGTTCAAAGATTACAGGCAAAGCTGTGTCAGGCGGAAGCGAGCTTCAGGCACTAGCCTTGGCGCGCGGCAATTCCGGGGATTTGGTTGCTGATATTATCCTTGGCAAGCCCAATTTTGAAGAGGCTGTTCCTTACAATACGCTATCTAACAGATTGTCTTTATCACACGGTGTGATTATTGATAGGAACGGTTATCCAGGAACACCTAACCGTATGTATATTTATGATTCAGGGCACAATAGGGTTTTGGGTATAGGTGATTTGAGCGCTTGCATGGCAAACCCTGTAGCTTGTACGCCTAATCGTGTTCTTGGTCAACCTGACTTTACTTCCTCTGCATGCAATGGTGACTCAAATTTACAGAATTATCCATATCGTGCACCTGCTTCATCATCCACGCTATGTGGCCAACCAGATTATATCTTAAGTACTACAGAAGGAGGCTCGGCTGCGAGCATGGCTGTTGATTCAAGCAGTAATTTATATGTATTTGATGCATACAATCACAGAGTCCTAAGATATAATAATCCTTACGCAACTGGCGGAGATACTGTTGCCGATTATGTATGGGGTCAAGACAATTTTACAGCAAATAGCTGCAATAAAGCAAATTTATTCCCGAACGATTTTTCTGCAAATCCAAGCAGTTCATCCCTTTGCTATGGATGGGGAAGTGACAATAATTTTGTTGCAGGTGTAGATATTGACCCTTCCGGAAATTTGTGGGTAGCAGATATTCAGAATCATCGTGTCCTACGCTTCCCAAAATGCACTAGTGCAACAGCCTCAGGCTGCAATTCAGCACGTGCATCTGCAGGTGTGCCGTCAACTGTTGCTAACTTAGTTCTTGGCCAGCCGGATTTTACATCTCATGAAAGAGGATATGCCTCTAATGTTGGGAGTGATTTGAATAAGCTTGATAGCCCTGGCGCAGTAAGAGTTAATTCAAAAGGCTGGGTTTTTGTTGCAGATCAGTATAATAACAGGGTATTGGTGTATAAGCCAGTTAATGGTGTTTTGACTAATGGCATGAATGGGGAACTTTTTATATATTACGACAGAAGAGATGGTGAAGGACCGGGACTATCGGGAATTGATTTAGATCCCTCTGGCGGAATATGGATTTCTGAATACAAATGGGCCAAAATTGAGCTTTGGGATGAAAATACTAAGCAGCCGGTGAAAATATTAAATCCGTCGAATGAAAGAAATACATTGGGAGATATTGGCGGCTCAATTGGCATAGATTCATCCGGTAATGTATATACCTCTCCTGGTGCGGGAAATTATAAGGGAGAAGTCGTTATGTTTGAAAAAGGTGCATCAGGGGAATTTTCTACACCTGACTCTGTTTCAAAAGTGCTTTTCAGTAAAGCAAGCACAAACAATGTTGATAGCAAAAGCTTTTATCGTGTTGAGGGAATTGTAGCAACAAATACCCAATTGATAGTAACAGAAGGTTATGATGGCAGGGGAAGAATATTGTTTTGGAATTTTGCATCGGGAACTGATCCTGTGGCATCTCTTTCTAATGGGAAAGCTGCAACAGGCGCAATTCCAGGAATTGATACATTTATCATTGGTGGTTATAGGTCAATAACAGCTGACAAAAATAATACATATCTTTATGTTGTAAAAGGAGAAGGCGATGAGCCTGCAGGGCTATATATTTATCAGCTGCCGCTTACAACAGGCAAACAGCCATATAAAAAAATCCTTTATGACAATAATGGCAATAATAATCTTAAACTTCTGGGTAGGGATGAGCAGATTGTACCCCCGGAAATAGTTCCTGATTTTGGAGGTGTAGCCATAAGTAATGACGGAAATTTTGTTTGGGTGTCTAGCCCTGTAACAAATAGGGTTTTTCGCATCAGAGGGGCTTTAACAAATGACCCGAGAGTGGATGTAATCTTGGGGCAAACAGATTTCGGTGTAACTTATTGCAACAGAATTTATGGGAGTGATAATGGTAACCCTGTCGGTATTCAGAGTGATACACTTTGCAATCCTGGTGGCCTTGCATTTGATAATATTGGAAATCTTTATGTCTCAGATCATTGGCTTGAAAGCCAAGGGAACCGCAGGCTTTTAAGATTTAATCCTGAATTGTTTCCAACAAATGAGGAAGATGTAATATATGCACCCTCAGCATCAAAAATTTTTCAGGGCAATTCAAATGGTAATTTAGCTACTTGGACACCTGCTTTTGATTCTAAAAACAGGATGGTAGTCGGCTTTAATCCGTGGCTTTGTGATTCAACATATCCGGGTGGTGTGCTTTGCAGGCCAGAAACTCTAAATGGAAATTTTCCAGGAGTTTATAATAATCCCCTGACAGATATGCTTCCTACTGCATTCCTTAAAGATTATTACGGGCTGTCATTTACTGCTGCGTTTGACCGTTACGATAATCTTTATGTCTCAGATTTGAACAAGGGTAGGGTGCTTATCTACAAGAAGCCATTTGGCACTGCAGTTACCACACCAATTCTTGCACAGATAAATCCTGTCTCAACACCAACTAATGACACAACCCCTAGCTATGTTTTCAGCTCAACAGAAGCTGGGACAATTACCTATTCAGGAAATTGCACAAGTGCGACAGCAACAGCAGTAGCTGGCAATAATAATGTCACTTTTAATGTTTTGGGCACTGGCACTTACTCAAATTGCAAGATTACTGTAACAAATGCTGCAGGCAGTTCAAGTGCTCCGCTTGCGGTTAATACATTTACTATAAATGCTGTTATATCAAATCCGCCTTCAGTCCCAGTATTGAAGACCCCGGCGACCGGGACATTGCAGACCTTGCCAAGGCCAGTATTGACCTGGGCAGCGTCGACCAACTCACCAGTGAGCTACCAATTGGAGGTATCGACAAACAGCACATTCCCCAGCTTGGCATTTCCCCAGGCAACAGGGATTGCAGCAACAGCTGCACCCACATACACTGTTCCGGTAGACTTAGCGTCTTCAGCAGTCTATT
>JAAXVZ010000315.1 GCA_013335235.1 Nanobdellota archaeon
TGCCAGGCATAAAAGTTATTTCATAAAAAAAAACCTAGAAGATGTGATTAGTGAAGTTGTGCCTGCAATCGAAAAACTATGCCCTGGCTATCTTTCTAGCCAGAGTGTCTCATTGACCCGCGTTCAGGAAAGATTGGAAGAGATGTATGGCGGAAATTTTTTGCTGATTGGCGAATATAGGACAAATGAGCTTGTTTTGGCTTCTGTCGAGCATGATCTCAAGATCTGGCTGTATCAGGTCAAGATAGAGCTTGAGCAACCGGAAATATGCCAAGAGGAACTGGTTTATGCAACAACAAAACTAAAGACCATCCTTGACGGCCAGTGGGGCAAAAAAGATACAGAACAAATAGAACAAGCTAAACTAGCGCAACTGTTTTTGCTTGATCCTGCAAACAGCATACATACTGCTGAAGAAGACATTGAAAAATTAATCCAGCAAAAAGCTAAGTTCGCAAGCGCAACCCAGCAACCAACATTCAGCATACTTGATATGAGAAAGGTCCCACCTATACCTAATAGTGTCAATATCCGTGATGATTATCTAACGAGCTATGATGTTGCATTAGATATGGTTGGCAGACTCCTCCCTATGCTAAAAGAGGATGAAAAAAACATGATTTCCCAGAAGATTTATTCTTGCAGTCCTCTAATGGAACAAAAAGCAAGAGAAGGGGAGAGAATCATAGGGATATACCTTCGTGAGGCAAGAGAAGTCGCCCTTGATAAAAACAAGGAAATCCCGCCATATTATGATAGGGCCTCTCCTGCATTTGAATTGATTTATAGGATAAGGACTGCCATTAAGATCATATGAACCTGATTCTTGCTGTAGTCACGCTTAAATATAACTCAGAGTTCCGCAAGCCATCATGATCTCAGACTTACCTGTAGTTATCGGTGCCTCGTACAACAAGGAAAGGAAAAAAGACGCAAATGATGACCCTCTTCAACGCTCAATAGAGGAATCACTGGAAAAATCCAGGATATATTACTCCAAAAATGGCAGGACAAATTTCAACAAGATATTGCGATTTGCAGATGTCGTCCCTGGGACTATAGAAGGAATAGGTGTCCCAATAGATGTAAACAAGAACAATTTCCCTATCTACGGCCAAGTATCCTCATTCATGTTCGAGGTCATCAGGCTGATGGGGCTGACCGAGAGAGTCGCTGTCGTAGGCTCTGAAGAAGTCGGGATCCAAGTTGAGGCATATAAGGCCTTCAGGAGGCAACAGGGAGACAACCTTGATGGAAGGCTGGTGTTTGCACATGAAGGTGAGAGGCTCAGCCTACTAAACACTGTCCTCAGCGGTGCCTATGCGCTAAAGCTCGGAGAAAAAGAACAGTTTTTGTTCACGACAGGCGATGTCCCTTTTGCAGATTACAGGCAGCATTTGACAGACCACGACCTTGAAAAAGGCGGAATGATAATAGATTTCTGCGGATATAGGCCTATCTGGGGTGACAAAGAGCCATTATTCCCCAGGAACTGGTACCAGATAATATTGCAGGGTGAAGATACAACCTATGTCAAGGAGCCAAATGCATTCGTCTTTGTGAATGACAGAAGGATATTGGATACCATAGATATTTTTTATAGAGAGAAAAGGAGCCAGGGCGTTACCGGAGGCCAGGATTTCTTTGCAGACATAAAGGAATATTTTTCCCAGTTCCCTGAGATGAAAAACCCATTAAACTGGCTCAGGATAGCAGGCGTTGCCGCTGCCCAGGTCAGGCCGAGCAAGCTAAAGGCTGTGCCAGGAGTATATCTCTC
>JAAXVZ010000316.1 GCA_013335235.1 Nanobdellota archaeon
GAGCCATCAGGGGTGACAGAGGCTGACGCTGAAAATATAGCGTTGGGTGCAGTTCCAGGAAAAGTCACTGACATCGCAATCGAGATGAAACTCGGCAAATTGAATTATGTTGTCGAAGTGCAGAAGACAGGCGGCGAAGAGGTGGACGTCATCATTGACAGGGAGACTGGAAAAGTGCTCTTGATAGAATCATAAGTTTTTTTATCTTTAACATATTTTGAGCTATATGGAGGAAAGAATATGCGAAAAGATGCGTTGATAAGATCTGTTTTTTTGGCAGTAGTGCTGCTGTCTTCAGCCTTCGCAGCAGTAGTCGAGACTGATGCTGCGATAGAGCAGGATAAGATTATAACTTTTGCAAGCGCGATACTTGCCACTTTCCTGTTTGTCACCTGTGCAGTCGCATACCATAGGAATAAGCATAAGCGCCTGCTTTTTGTCACAATCGCTTTCCTGATCTATGCTATCAAGGGTTTCCTCGTATCTTCCGAGCTTTTCATTCCTGAGATGGAGTGGGTCGACCCTGTCTCCAGCTACCTTGACTTTGCCATACTCCTGAGTTTCTTTGCAGGGATAATGAAGAAATGAGCCAGAGCTTCAGTGAAAGTGAGGTGCTTGTGCTAGATTACCGTAGGGCTATCTTTGCATCGATAAAAAAGAATCAGGGCTGCCATTTCAGGGATCTGGAACGGAGGATGGCAATACCCGCGTCAACGCTCAAATATCATCTGAATTATATGGCAAGGAAAGGCATAGTGCAGGAGAAGAGGTCAGATAACAGGATATGCTATTTCTCAGGTGATATCGCAGAAGGGGACAGGGCATTGCTATCCCTGATCCGGCAGGAGAGCTTCAGGAGGATAATCCTTTGCATCTTAGAGAGGAAAGAAGCGAACCAGAAATCTATCAGGGAATACACCTCTCTTTCATCCTCGTCAGTCTCATGGTATCTTAAGAGGCTGGAGGAGAGCAAGGTCATAACGCATGAAGAAGCTAATGGCGAGAAATACTACAAGCTCCTGTCAAATGAAAACAGCCTGATGCATCTCTTGATAACTTATAAGGAATCTTTCCTTGATAAGCTTGTCGACAGGGTAGTCGAGATGTGGGATAGCTAGCGTGCCTTCTTAGCATGCTCATGTTTCTTATACACCCACTTGCTTCCGAAGTGCCAGTAGACTATGAAGAATGTCAGGAACAATATCCAGCCGACATTGGTGTGGAACATATCTATCGCGAACTCAGGGCTTATGAATATGCCGACTAGCATCAGTAGGTAGACTCTCAGGATGTTATATGCTATTGTCCCGACGATACCGGGAATCAGCAAGATAAGCATCCTCCTCCTGTGCATCATCTTCCAGTCCAGCGCAAAGAGCGCAACATAGATTGAGAGGAAGAGCAGCAGGCTGTCAATCCCCGAGCATGCGTCGCTTATCCCCACTATGAACTTTCCTACTCCAAGCCTTGGGGCCTGGCCAGGCGTAAGCCTTATCACGACATCTGAGAATGTGAGGCTCAACAGGAAATGGATGCTTTTTGCGACCATTGTCCCAAGGACCAGCCAGAGTTTCTGGAAAACCTGTATGAGCGTGAAATAGCCGGCGCACAGGACAAGAAGGACAGGCATCTGCATCCTGTACTTCAGGAGCTGCTCTTTCACGAACTTAAGATTATAGACCGCCAGCGCGACAAAGATGACAAATAATGCATTGCTCCCATATTTCACTAGGGTCAGGAAAAGGCTATCCGGGATATTATTGGCCTTGATGAG
>JAAXVZ010000317.1 GCA_013335235.1 Nanobdellota archaeon
GGACAATTAATATTCCCCATAATTGTTGATGAGGCAGGGCTTGGAGTCGCTGCAAATGTGACGCCAAAAGAAAAACTAGCTGATTATTCTTTGGCTGCTCTCTTGACCCATATCCAAGGAGAATCAAGCAGACAATTAATGCGTAGAGAAGAATACATGCATGGTCCTGAAAGCTATAGTAATAGCAGGATATATGACCTACTTGGCGGCCTGAGGATTGAAAGACCCGGAAGGTCCTTAGGCGAATTCTATCCTGGCCATCCCAGGTTTATTGATGGTGAATCATTTTTACCAACAACCTCGTATGAGAATGCAGCATTTCCTATAAGGATTGCTAGCATGGGATCTATCAATAAGATGCCCCTTGAAGTAGAGCTAGTAGAAGATATATTCACAACACTGAATAGAGTAAAGGAAATAGCAGAGCAGCATTATGAGGGGTTTTTCTCTATAGGATATGCGTTGATTCTGCCAAAAACAGGAGAGGAGATTTGGGAAAGCTATTTTGCGAAACAGGAACGACCATCCATTGAAGAATTATACACATATCCTAAAGGAGATTTCTTAAAAGAGATAACTGAGGGGTTTGAGAATGCAGAAAATGACTTGCCTAAAGTGCCGCAAAGAACCGCAGGCCACCCTTTAACCTGCAGCAATCCCTACACCATTGTTCCAGTCATCATCCCAAACAATGCAGATGAGTTCTTCGCTGACAAGGCTGCGGCAATGCCAGGCAAAAAAGAAAAAGGAGGCAAATGATGGCAGGCTCACCTCTTTTAGCGAGATTGGACGAATGGAACTACAACAGGCATTTTGCCAACTACAGCGAGGAATTCGGCCGCTACCAGCAGCAGCAGATCGTTGAAGGTATGCGAGCCGAAGGCATTTATTATCCCGGCACAGAGCAATTAAGGCAGAACGTGCTTGGGTCTGCTGGGAGATATTTCTCAAGCAACTTTGCGACACTTGATGCCCTGCTAAAACCAATACATTTGATGGAAAAGCTTGGAATAAGGCTGCCTGTTGTATCAGAATTCCTAGAAGATAAGCAAACCCAAGGTATACAGCAACTTTATTCTTGCATGTCTGGATTCGTGCAGTATGCCAAGCAAGCTGGTTCGGCAGCAAGAGATAATGAAATAGATCTTTGCTGGATTAGGGCATTTGAATCAGCAGAAAACTATGCAGAGGTATTAGTGAACTCAATAGATTTCACGCCTGCAATAGTGCAGGCTGCAGCAAGATATGGATTAGCATCGAAAGAACATGTTGACGCAGGAAGTAAGCTTGCCGCTGCCAGCAAAAAACTGATACCGGCATTCGTCGACCAGGTCTTTGGTGACCTCAAGTAGGTATGGAGGAAAAATGCCGCAACTAGACCTGGTAGATATGCTAAGGGATGTAAAACCAGGTTTCAATACTATTATCCCTTTTGATATATTAAATACACTTCATCAACGAGTGATTGTCTTCAAGCCAGAGCCAGAAAGCGATGACCACAGGAGAAGGAATGGACTTGCCTCTGGTGATTATGATTTCATTAATTATTGCAACCCTATCCTCGAGGTGAGTAACAACCTTGCGATTGACCTTCTGATGCTGGAAAAAAACCAGACAATCGAGCAAAAATTCCCCCATTTCTCAAGACGCCTCAAAGAAGCGGATTATATAATCGGACCAAGGATTGTAATTGATGGTTTGGCAGTAGTGCTTCCAGATGCCAAATATATTTTATTAGAAGACTCAAGAGAGAATCCAAAAAGGAATGAGCCG
>JAAXVZ010000102.1 GCA_013335235.1 Nanobdellota archaeon
CTATATGGCCTATTGCCGGATTCCCAGAATCAGGCAGTATATACAGGACTGATTGTGCTTTCAGATGAGATAGTGGCCAGGAACATAAACCTGATTGTAGAGGACGCATTGATTGCACTTGCAGAAAGCAGGGACCAGGACGCGACAGGACTCTATGAAGAAGCAAAGCATGAGTTTGAGAAGCTCTCAGACGCAAATAAGCCGAGATCATATACAAGATGCTGTGAGCTGGCACTTCACTTGAGAAAATGAGAAAAGAGAAAACGAAAGAGACAGGGCACGATAGAATATGAGAAAGAGACCTATGAATATCGATGGCATGCTAATGAATAGCTTAGTGATAATCCTGATCCTGGCCTCTGCCCTCTCTCTTGTGATGATGCGTGACTTCATAGGGTATGTAGGCTACCATAGCGCAAAAGGCGGTGTGATAACAGAGATAAATGTCTATCAGATATATGACCCGTTTATTTGGAGCGGCATCTACGGGATTGCTTTGTCTGGGGTTGCCCTTAACACTTCTTGGTTTGTATACTCCGAGCCATCTGGGATGGATGAGCTGAACCCTATTTTTGCATGCTTTGAGCCTGGGATAGTCCATGAGCTATATGCAACACCCCTTAATTTCACCCAGATTGACTGGGATCAGGTATCTGCAGGAACCACAGAGTTCATAGATCAATGGATAAATCTTTCAGGCGTGCAGATTGAGCAGTCTATGAGGACAAACATCACTTTCACAGAGACCATAAGTGTAGATATAGGAGACAGGACAATATCCAATGTCCCTGCTGTATACTTGAAGCAGTATAGCTCTCCAGGCAGCCAGGAGTACCCTGTAGGGATACTGCAGTATGATGGCTATCCTATTATTGTTGCGATAATCAACCCTAATTATCTTATGGGATACAGGCCTGATAAGATATTCAACTATGAGATGATTGTGCCTATCCCACGGAGCGCAAGCCAGGTCAAATACAATATATTCACTGATCCCTTCGATGAGTGTCCTGATGCAGGTACAGGAGAATTCCCTCTCCCTGCAGGGATCCATGGATGGGTCAAGGACCTGTCAACAGGGCTATTCCTGAATAGCACCCTGGTCTCAATTGAGAAGAAGATATTCATAACAGGCCCAGATGGCTACTATAATATGAGCGATATTATACCCGGAGATTATTATGTTGTCGGCCTGAAGACAGGATACAATAATTATGTCCATAATGTGACATTATATGAAAATGAATCTGTCGAGCATAATTTTTCCATGGAAGTTTTCAGGGAAACACTTACTGGAACAGGCCCAGGAGTAGGTACAGGTCCTGGCCAGGATTCGCCAGGTGAATCCACCTCTGACGGAATTGGTCCGGGAGTAGGCCCAAGCATCGGTCCGTATATAGAGAAGCCTTTGGAATACGGCGCAGTGCACTGGAGATCCCTGGAGCTGCTCAAGAAGAAGATCAAGATAGGCAATTATTTCACAGACAACCTGCTCATATTCTCTTTCCAGGAAGAGCCTGCCAAGATATCGCTCAAGGTGAGCGGGAATGCCAGCGAGATACTTGAGATTAACCAGTTCAGCTCTGTCATCGAGCAGAACCAGTATGCGAATATCTCTATCAGGGGATTTGGGGCAGAAGAAGGCGTATATACAGGAAGCATTGACATAAGCGGAGATTTCAATGACACAATGCCTGTGATTATCACAGTGACTTCAGAGGATAAACTGCCTGTCGAGGCATTATTGATGCAGCTTGAGGTACTAACAGCCCGTCCACTGCCGGGTAACAAGTTCAGGTTCAGGCTCAATTTGCAGAACCTGCTGATTGAGGAAAACTATGATGTCAAGCTTGATTATTACATCAAGGGAGTTGATGCAGATACAGTGAATTATAGTATGCACGTAGGGAATGATACTGTCGATATCCTTACGACTTATTCGCTGATAAAGGAGACAGTCATACCTCCGGACTGGCCAAAAGGTGATTATTATCTCATAATAGAAGCCCAATACCTTGATTTGGAATCCAGGACTTCAACGTTGTTTGAGGTGTTTGAGCCGTTGCATCAATACAAGGTTTTTGGAGTCTTGGAGATATGGAAACTCCTTTCTCTGCTGGCAAGCATTGCAGCATTGATCATAGCAATAATCATCATAAGGAAACGCATGGATTCCCAGAAGAGATTCCATGCAAAGGTAGAGTATAACCTGCTGCCTAAAAAAGGTCCGAGGTCGCTGTATGTCGGAAAGCTGGCAGAGACAGAGATCGACACATATCTCGACATGGATAAGCTTACTGTACACAGCATCATTGCAGGTTCAACAGGTGGAGGTAAATCTATTTCAGCCCAGGTCATCGTAGAAGAGGCTCTGCTCAAAGGCGTTGCAGTGATAGTCTTTGATCCTACAGCGCAATGGTCTGGGATGCTCAGGAAATGCACTGATGAGAAAATGCTTGGTTTCTATCCGCGTTTCCACCTGACCAGGAAAGATGCCAGGGCTTTTTCAGGTAACATAAGGGCGATAAAGAATCCTAGGGAAAGGATTGATTTGATGAAATACTGGAAGCCCGGAGAGATTCAGGTGATTACGACAAGCACCCTGGATCCCAAAGATATGGATATATTTGTGGCAAATACAGTAAGGGAAGTATTCCATTCCAATTTGCAGGAATACCGCGGTCTTAGGATGATGATGGTCTACGATGAAGTCCATAGGCTGCTGCCTAAGTTCGGCGGATCCGGCGAAGGTTTCATCCAGATAGAAAGGGCTTGCAGGGAATTTAGGAAATGGGGTATAGGTGTAATGCTGGTATCGCAGGTATTGGCAGATTTTGTCGGCCAGATCAAAGCTAACATCAACACAGAGATCCAGATGAAAACAAGAGATGAAGGAGATCTTCAGAGAATAGAGACCAAGTACGGAAAGAGTTACATCCAGGAGCTGGTGAAGGCGCCTGTAGGCTCAGGAATGATCCAGAATTCAGACTGGAACAGGGGCAAGCCCTATTATATCACTTTCAGGCCTATCCTTCATAGCGTCGTCAGGTTGACAGACCAAGAGCTTGAGCAATATAACAAATACAATGAGATAGTCGAGGACCTGCAATACCAGCTGGAACAGCTGGAGCAGGAAGGAAAAGATGTCTTTGACCTGAAGCTGGAACTTAAACTGTCTCTTGACAAGATCAAGAGCGGAAGCTTCAACATGGTCGAGATTTATCTTGAAGGGCTTAAGCCAAGAATCGAGAAGGTCTGGAGAGACCTCGGAAAGCAGCCGAAGAAAAGGGAGACAGACCTTATCAGCCAGGATGAGATCAAGGCAGCTATCAGCGCGGCGAAGCAGGATAGCGACAAAGCAGCAGCAGCTCAGCCGCAGTCAACAGGACAGCCTATAGTAAAGAAAGTACTGGGTCTAAATGACGATGTTGCGCCAGACAAGATGCTGAAGCTTATGAATGGGACCCTAGTTATAAAACTGAAAGCGCTCCTTGATGAGATAAAAGCACTGAAAGAGAATGAATTCAAGGCCCAAGTCAATGAAGATAAGAATGACTTTGCAGACTGGATCAGGAATGCTGTCGGGAATGACAGCTGGGCAGATATAGCTGATACTATAATTGCAAAGGAAGATTTCACCAGGTTCCTTGAGCTATTAGATTCAGGAAAAGAGAAGACTTTCAAGATCACTGTATCCAGGCCAAAACCCTATTCCAGCAAAGCGGCAGCAGTGCAGCCAGCGCTGCAGGCTGCAAAACCAGCTGCACAGCCAACAGTTCCGTCTTCGGGAGCACAGGAAAAAACTGGAAAAGAGAAGATTGACCTTGCAACAATAAAAAAGAACATCCTGTCTCTGCAGGGGGCTGAAAAGCTTGCATACCTGAAAAAGGCAGCAGATGAAAATGCAGAGATACCCGAACTCCAGTTCCTGACTGCTGTGGAATATCATAAGAGCAAGGATATAGGGAATGCAGAAGCGTATTATAAGAGAGCCGTTGGTATAAAACCGGATTATGGGGATGCGCAGTTCTATCTAGGGACGCTGTATTACTCCATGAAAAAATTTGCAGAGGCAAAAGAATGCCTGAAGAAAGCCAAGACTGCAAGGCCTGATTATCCAAAGATTGACGCATATCTGTCTGATATCGAGGCGAGGCTGAAATGAAGATAAGTATGGTGAACCCGTCGCAGTACTTCAGACTGGCCAATGGTGTTATGATAAAGAATATCTCAGAGCTTCCTGGCGCATTAGAGAAGATGGACAGGGCAACTTTCAGCAAGCATGTCACTTCAGCCAGGAATGATTTTGCGAAGTGGATTTTTGAGGTCTACAGCGAGCAGAAATTGTCTGATATGATTGGCCCCATTAAGGACAAGGGTATAATGGCAAGGACTATATCCGCCTATATCCTTACGTCATCCAATACAGGGTCTGTGGGCGGAAAATCTGCGCAAGTGCAGGCAAATATGCCGCAGGCTGCTACTAAACCTGCTGTTATTCCCGCAGCCAAATCAGATATGTCTTCTGCAGACAAGGCTAGCCTCCAGGCGGGGTCGCAGGGCTCCCCGCAGCCTGTTCAGAATATGACTACGCTTCCGCCTATACTGAAAAAGCCTGCAGCGCCTGAGCAGCGGAAAAATGAGCTGACTCCAGATCAGTTCTTCAAGGAGAACCCGATAATAATAGAGAATCGCATCGAGGCAAAAAAAGAATCGCTCGTAAGGGAGCATCTTGAGATGCTCAGCATAAAAGATGACGGGGCAATAGAAAAGCAGGCAGAGCTTTTCAAGGACACCTATGCAAAGGTGTACCAGCAGATGGCTTTCCTTAGGAAGAATGGCTTTGACACCAAGCTATGCGAACTGATGGTTGCTCGCATACCTGCCAGGATAAAACTATTTGAGACGACTCACGATATCAAAGACGCTCTGACCCTTCAGAGGATGATTAACGAAGCTATTGATGAGATGAATGCAATGAGGTGAAAAAATGTTCTTCTTCAAGAAACAACCGAGGATAGAGGATATGCAGCCGAGCGAGCAGCAGGACAATCGGCAGCAGGATAACCAGGAGGCAAGGCCGCTTGGGACTGAAGCCCTTTCAGCAGAGATAATTAAACTGAAGGCGCAGTTCGACCAGTTCGCAGAGCTGAGGAAGGTGATTAATGAGAGGTTCACCAGGATAAACGAGCAGGTAGGGGAGCTGCGCGGCATGATTATGGACACTAACAGGTCCATGCAGGATATGGAAGTCAAGACGGTCAAGGCAGTTGACCTTGTAGAGGCAGTCCATCCTGACAAGCTCATGGTGGATGTCAGGAAACAGGATGCCAAGATAGAATCCCTGAAAGCGAATATAGAGAGCAATGAATCCATAATGAAGACCCTGATGGAACAGCTGAAGGATCTCCGCAGGCAGATAAGCCAATTCAGGGGAGTCGACCAGGTTGTCCAGATGAATGAGGAAGTGAAAAAAGAGCTCATGGCGATAAAGAAGGTCGAAGCAGGGGTCGAGAGGCATGCCGACAAGATAGAGGGCATATTCATGGAATCTCAGAAGAGGTTCCAGGATTTTGAATCTCTTGGTGACATGAAACAGAA